>DQIO01000110.1 GCA_020793555.1 Methanosarcinaceae archaeon
TATTCGATAGAAGTCATCGATAGATGATTTTGATAGAAGTCATCGATAGATGATTTTGATATTCCTTACTCGTCAACCCGAAGCTTCAAAAACTGGTCGATCAAACTCTGCATTTCAGATCGATCCCGTACATCAGTCGCAGAAAGACCGCTTTGCACGGCTGTGACTACTTGTTCATGCTCACCTGCATAGATATTATACAGAAGATCGATGATGGGGAGGTACTGATCATCATTCCCATCCGCAACAGCATCAAGATAGTCATTCCGATGCTCAATGCCGAAATAGATTGTCGGATATCTATTCTTCTCAAGTACAAAGTTCATGAAAGCTCTTGAAACCCTGCCGTTACCATCGACAAACGGGTGTATCGTGACCAATTTCGTGTGAAGCAATATTGCAAGTTCGAATGGATGCATCTTGTTCCTATTTTTGCGATACCATTTGACAAGTTCCTCCATCATTTCAGAAACTTCAAATGCCGGAGGCGGTTGGTGTTCGGCTTTTTCAATAAGGACCTGTATTCTTCGATAGACTCCGGCAGATTCGAGCAGGTCATTCATAATAATTGCATGAACCTCTCTTATCAATTTTTCAGAAACATCTCCTTTGTAGTTGTCAAAAAAAGAGCGCAGTTTTTTGAAATTTACCTGCGGAAAGCGAGATGTAACAATTTGCTGTTTGTATGGAGTTTTGGAACAGACTGCGAAGGAGGGAGATTTGATTACTGAGGTGCCGAAGAAGATACGAGTATTAGATGGAAAACTTGGACTTGGAATATTCCCTAAAAATCAGAGTTAAGGTTATCGAGATTATTTTCAAATGGCTCGCTTAAACTTGCTATTCGTGAGATTACTATTGGATCTTTCAAAGATTCACCAGAGTTTAATAAAAAGAATTCAATTAGATTCTTGTTAAATTCACATCGCGATTTGGTTTTAACAGAACCAGATAACATATAATCATTTCCTATGCATCCAAAACACAATGATCTAGCCCAGCAACTCTGACATTTGGGGTCGTTCTGTTTGCTAATTGATTTCAAAGTCTCACTCACATTTAATAGTTTGGTGGGGGATATTTTATTATCAAATACATTGCCTATTAAAAATTTCTCATTCCCTGTGAACATGAAACATGGATATATGTCTCCTTCACTGGAGACAGACAAAGTTGTCGCACCAGCAGGACAATAAGTTTCAATTGATTTCTTGTACACCAGAGCTCTAAGCAATCTCAGCGTATAACTATCTAATTTATAATCATTTGTGGATAAACTATCTAATGCAAATTTAATCGCCCGCGTATAACTTTTTGTTAAGTCATTTTCATCGATATATAAGTCATTATTTTCTGATGTTGCAACACATGGAATATGGGTTGCATGTAATTCTAGACTAGTGTAAAAAAAATCCATGAGGTCGGTAACATCAAACTCATTGATTAAGTGAAATTTAGTAAAAGTACATTCAATTCCTACATTTATATTTTTATTTTTTAAGTGCTCAATAGTTTTGATTATTTTGTTAAACGTCCCTTGACCTCTAAGTGGGTCATTTATAAATTGAGGACCATCTATACTAACGGTTACTTGAATATTATTGGTGTGCAACATTTCTAAAATTTCAGGTGATATTATTGTACCGTTTGTAACAATAGAAAAATCTGGCATCTTTAGTATTTCATTTTTATTATATTTGCAGAGGATGTGGGTGCATACGGTTTGAATGATCTCAGGATTCAACAGAGGTTCGCCACCAAAGAATTGAATATTATTGACCTCATCGTAGATATTATAGAAATAATCTACCGTTTTGATTGCAACGTGCTCTTCCATGAATGATTTTTCATGCCCATAATTTCCACCCTTTGCGTAACAATAGCAACAATTGAGATTACATTCATTACTAACATTCAACACCAATCGATCTAACATAGATTTTGACGTAGTAGGACAATCATCTGTAAATTTATCCACTTCATTCTTGAATAATTTTGTACAGATAGATTCAAAAACTGGTATTTGATCAGATTCCAGTATATCTTCGATTTTGTCTCCTTCAAGTATCTTTGAAAATACTTTATATGTAAAATGATCTAGGTTAAACAGAGATAAATTATTGACATTAAAAAGTAAATAAGTTGTCCCCCCTTCAATCAGACGGAACTCTGTGGACAACTTATCTCGAATAAAATCTACCATTCGTTCTCGCACGATTTTATCCTATTTGCTGTATTTTGCTATCCTTTGATCCATAAGTTCTAGATTAACTCGTTCTGCCAGAACTGTTGACACACTTTTCTGGAACTTCCCGAAATCTTTGTGCATTACGGCCATATCTTCAAATGCCAGTCCTTTCTTGCCTAATACATCTATAGCATATCGGTCTTTTATCAATTCATCAGTTAAAGGCAGTCCACTCAAACAACCAAGTCCGCATCCAAAACCCCATGCATCACAACCACCTCCACATCCGAAACCAAATACTCCTACAATCGTGGGGTCAATCTTAGCTAATCGCGAACCCATCTCAAGCATTGCATTAATTTTAGTAATGCTATTGAGTTCATCAACAACTAATTCCGCAACATTATTGCATGAGTCCCCTGTAAAGTCAATTTTTTTGACTTCTTCGACTACAAATTTGCCTATCCTTTCGTATGCAACAATTTTCTCAGTTTCCACTATATAATTCCTCCTCTTATATTCAAATTTAGATTATTACGCTCCACTTCAGCGCTCTGATGCAATCACCACCGCACCTATATTAAGAGGCAAATCCCCATGCATCTCGGATTATTTAAACTGTGGTTTTTGTTAAATCTTGCAATACTAACATATCAAAACCAATTTCATCTGATAAGTAACTGTAATTGAGATTTGCTTAAATGTAGTACATGCAATGTCTGTAAACTTTTGTTTTGCCCATCGTTCACCCAAAGTTACGATACGTTGTTATCATAAATATATCCGTCGATTAAAGTGCCATCACCATAATTTCGCAGTCACTGATAATTAGGTAGTGCCCCGGAAATCGTGATTTTATACACTAATCACTATGCTGCAAGATTGCATATTGATTTTAAGCATGTTGCTCGGAATCAATGTCAGTAGCGGACTTGAACTATGCAAAAGCATATTAGGTCACATAACTAAGGACACGACCAATAATTACCCCCCTCCAAATTGCACATGACTTGTATCCAACGTTTTCAGGACAAATGCTATTTGCCTGTATAAATTGAATATCTATATTTTATAATACCATCTATTAAATTATTCCATCTACATATATAGCTTGTCCATATCATGCACATTTATCCATAGCGTCAATGCAGCATCTGAAAATAACATTCATTTTTGCCATAAAATTACATATCATATTTAATAAATTCGACATCATACGACTTATTTTTCATTATACACTTAACAACAAAACCCCGTCCGTTAAAAACTATAAATCCTTTTATAGGTATTGCAACATATCAAAGTCGAACTACCCCTAAAAAAAATAACCAAAAACAACACCATAAATCTAAAAACATCCCTGCATCAACACCACCTCTATCACCGTGCCCCTGCCTGTTTTCATATAATAATATTACAATTACTTTTTTACCTCAGCCAGAGCCAATCGCTCAATTTCAAATACTTTAAGATCAAGGTTTACCAATTTCATATAACGTTCCTGAACCTTCTCTGATCCGATGTCTTCAATAAGGGAAAGGGAATCTTTTGAAAGATGATCGCCTATTTCAGCCGGGTCCAGGCCATAGATCCAGATGGAA
>DQIO01000109.1 GCA_020793555.1 Methanosarcinaceae archaeon
TCCAAAATGCAGGGAGATATGAATAAAATGGGTACGGCATACCTGAAGACATTGAAATACCTATCCCTCATAGCCTTTCCGGCAGCCCTCGGGATCATGTCAGTGTCATGGTACTTTATAAAAGTCGTCTATGGTGACAAATGGCTGCCTGCTGTGGCAGTACTTCAGGTGCTTTGCCTCTATGGCCTGAACAAGGCAATGCTGAAAACCACCGAAAACCTGTATCTTGCAGCCGGAAAACCGAAGATTATGACAAAGATCAATCTTTACCAGTTTACCGCGATGCTCATACTGATATATCCATTGACCATCAGATACGGCATCCTTGGAACAGGCATAGCGGCAGTAATCCCATCAGCGATGATGGTGTTTTTGACATTCCATGAAGCCGGAAAGATAATTGATAGAAGTTTCCTGACCATTGTAAAGAACATTGTGCCTGCAGCGGTCGGTTCGCTCGTGATGGTTTCACTGGTGTTGACACTGCAACAATTTGTATCTCATCTTTCGCCTGCGTTGGTGCTGGTTCTTTCGATTGGTCTGGGTGCGGTATCGTATTCCGTGTTCATCTGGATGACGCAGAAAGAAGATATCCGGGAGATCAGGCAGTTGATCGGCCGGTGAAGTTAAGCTGCAGGATAATCGTCAAAATTGACGTAAACCCGCCGCGCGAAGCGCGCAAAACCTAAATTGCTTAAAATAAACCTAAAACATCGCATATCTCCATTGTCTAACCGAAAAGCAGCAACTTCATTTATTGGGAGTAGATTCTATTAGATCATTGATAACACAGGATATGTTCTTCATTATTTCGTCATAGTTGTCATAGATCTCTTCGATTATAAGAGAATCATAGGCATGGACTATAGCATTTCTCAACCCATTTAACCTTCTCAGCTTTTCAAATGTATCGTTCTGAATAACACGTTCATTAAAAAGGGATTCAAACATATCGTAATCACCAATATATTCTATTTCAGATATCTTTGTACCAACCAATATCGCCATATCCACAGTTGCCTCTATACTGACATGTATCGCATAAAGGATTGACATTTGCAGGGTTTCATCATCTGCAAATATTTCGAGATCATCTGGCTTATTTATTCTCAGGTATTTGAGTTTTCCAGAATATATTCAACTTTCCGGCTGATTTTATCATAACTCTCCTGCAACACCTTTAATTTCTCCAATAATTTTAATAAGAGACTTCTTTTTGAAACTCAATGATTTGTAGGGCTCCAAATACTCCTCCAGAACGTTTTCATCTATAGAGTATACAATGATGTGGTTTTTTGCAATTTCAGATTTAAGATAGTCATCGCAATTTTCGAATATTACAACATCATACACATCCATCCGAATTTTCGGATAGACCTCATGATAGAGAAGGCTTTTGTGCAATTTCGATGATTCTTTTAGCACAATGCATACATCGATATCTGAAATTGATGTGGAGGAATTTTTGACACGAGAACCGAATATCAGTATTCCAAAGAACCTCTTTCGAAAAATACTAAAATCGCTTCTCACTTTTTCGATAAGTTCCTGATTACTATACAGACCCAATTTCAACATGTTAATCCCTATAATATTCAATCTCTGTCACACCATATAAAATATACTGCCCGTATGACTTTAAGTCCGACAGTCAGCCGAAGATCAAACTTTTGCAGCTAATATGCCTAAATAAGTAAACGAGGAAATTGGAAAGCATGGTGTAGGAAGAAGATGTGGATAACTCAGCAATGACACGCGCGAAGCGCGCGCAGTCCACAAATATAAACGATTTGCACTCACCATATAGAGCATCAAGCTAATACAGGCATAGGTGCCTCTTTTAGTGATACATTAAACTCATTCATCTGTACTGTCTTTGATGCATCAAGTATCCCGATTTCAAGTATCTTCTTATCCTTTGAATAATGATCGATTATTTTCTCAGAAAGGTCAACGGAATCCACCAGCACCCCATTTCTGATTTTGATCATAAGGGTATCTGCATCAGAAGAATATTTTATCTGCAAATTTTCCACCTCCTTCCTTTTATGGCGCTTTCGATATTATATCAATGCCATTGCACTGCATAATAAGTACCTGAAGCGATTTATGGAGGTGTGATCAGGCACTTATTGGCGCTGCTGCGTCAATTTCATATGCAATGAATTCAGTGCCCCTAATTACCTTGTGTTTGAATTTATCGATCAAATTTCCAATTTTTTGCATAGTATTATAATCTACTATGGATTCACCACAATGTACGCAAACTTTAGCAGTTAAATTACCTATTACTAACAACTTCCCATCTATCCGGATATCTTCCTTGATAATATCCTTTTTTAATTCCCCACTGCAAACAGGGCATTTTTGGTTCATTTGCGTCTCCCGTGTTTTATACATTTGTCTTCATCATGTTGGTACTGATTATTTTATGTAGATCTCAAAAATCCAGCGCCCCCTTGTAGTCATAGTCAGATCGTCGCCTGACCCCCATAGTATCAAAATACTCCGCCATCCTGCTCATATCAATTGACCTGGGTGCGGTTTCATATTCCGTGTTTATCTGGTTGACTCTTAAAAGAAGAGATAGGGGAAATTAAGCAGTTAACGAATGGCTGAAGCGGCTTGTGAAGATATGCTCTAGTGAGCGAACGAGAAGATTAAAACGCGTGGTGCAGGGAGTAGATCTGGAAAGCACAGCCACGACCGCGCGAAGCGCGTGCAGTACACCAAACCCGAAGATTGACACAATATGAACACTCAGCTTAAGTATATTGGTAGTAGACATTAAATCTTCGACCTTTCATGTGGTTAAGTTAAACCCCTCATCATCCGTATACAGTCACATCCGGTACGGTCTCTTTGATCCGCGCCAGTGCATTGGCAGGCACATCGATCAATACGCGCTCTTCTTTGAGTTTGGACCTGAGTATTTTCAACACCTGCGCACCGGGTGTTACATAAACAATCGTTTTCTCATCGTCAAGACTCATTTCTCCAACTATCAATATGCCGTGTGGGGTTTTGGAGATTATCTTCACATTCCATGTTTTAGTACTGTTATCATAATATACATCGCCGGCAGACACCTGATTACCCATATTTTCTATAAGGTACTCCTGAGATGTTTCATACATTTCCCTGGACTTCATTGTTTCACCTTCTGAAATTTGATAACCCAACACTTTAAAGCTGACCATGCTTGTATAAATGACTCAATGCTGCATTTTGCATTTTTGCCATCAGAAATATCAGGATCATGATAGATGATATTGTTTTCATCAAATCCTGTAATCACCACAAAATGGCCGAATCCCCGTATTCCCCCGTATAGTATACCAGCATCAAGCAGTACAATGACTGGATTGCCGCCTTTTACTGCAGATTTTAAACCATCAATGTCATCATACTTCATAGCATCTGCATCGAATCCGAAGACCTCTGAACCTTTCACCAGTTGCAACGGAGTAGTGCCAAGTTCGGTTGTTCCGCATGCCTTTGCTACATCTCCTTCTGGTGCCGAAGTGCCAATGTATTTTAGCAGCATTCTAAGGCACGCCGGACCACAGGTATACCATTCCTGTTGTTTGCAGTATGGTATATCTAATACAATCATTGTTCAATTTGCGTTTTATTGTCAGATATAAGTTTCGACTGGCACTTCCCAGAAACTAATCCAAATCTTTACAATCAAAAATCTCAGGAGATGTTCAATCGTACAATTCCTACACAGGTTTGTCAATTACTTAATCTCAATTTTTCGATTCTTG
>DQIO01000108.1 GCA_020793555.1 Methanosarcinaceae archaeon
AGGATTCTCACCGTTTGCAATAACCGGTAATGAAAGATCAAGTACTGTGGTTGCAGATACTGATGGTCCGTTATTCTCGTCACCATCTTCTACTGCAGATGATGTGAACGAGCCTGTAGGTGAAACTGCTACTGTTCCATCTGATGATACTAAATCATCAAGCGTGTTTGTCATGATAATAGGCTTGATAGTTGTATCCATGCTCGGAGTTTGGATGTACCTTAGAAAAGATGAGATTGGAAAATAGATAAACCAGTGAAGATAGGAATATCTTCTCTTTTTTTTGTTTATTGCAGAAACCAATCATTTACACGGATTTAAACTATTTTTATTTGTGATGTTGATATTACACCATCAAAGTCAAACTTCCAGCTAATAGTTTTTCAAACTCGCGGATATGGCCACTATCTTGATAATCTGTGGCCATGTACTGAGTATCATTGTGAATTTTCATTCTCATTAAACGTTTCAGGTGCAACAAACAATCCCGTCACCTCAGCGATCTTCTCCGGTGTCCCGAGCAGAACAAGCATATCACCCGGACAAAGCCTTATATTTGCATCCGGATTGGATGAAGATTCTCCGTCTCGGCATGATGCTATCATGGTTACACCGTATTTCTTCCTGAGTTCGACCTGTGCCAGCGTCTTGCCGGATACCTGCGAGCCCTTTTCAACCCTGATCGTACTCACATCAAGATCAGATAGATTCAATTTCAGGTCACAGAAATCACTTGACTCGCGGGACAAGTTGCGAAACATTTCATAGCCATCAGCTCGCACTTCAGCCATGAATGTCTCGATGATGTCTTTTGGTATGAGATATTTCTTAAGGACACGTACAAAAATCTCAACAGAGGTCTCAAATTCCTGCGGAACCACTTCATCTGCTCCAAGGTCATATAATGGTCCCATCTCCTGAAGGTATCGGGTTCGTGTGATCATGTGAAGTTTTGGGCTTAGCCGACGGGCAGTCGATATGATCCGTCGGGTTGCTAAAGGATCGGAAATGCCAACCACCATTACCCTTGCATCCTTTATGTTCACATGTTTAAGAACTGCCTCCTGCGTCGCATCTCCATAGCAGATCAATTCATCTTTTGATTTTTCAATTAAGACTGTATCAGGATTTGTCTCAATGATGATATATGGTATGCCTGCAACACGTGCAACCCGCGCCACATTTCGTCCGTTTATTCCAAAACCAACAACAATAAGGTGATCTTTGAGTTGGATCTTATCAGTTTGCTCCTCCATCTTTACATGATAAAGACCGGATTTTATTCTTTTTGGAAGTGGTAGTCGCATTACAGAATCCGCGATGTGAGGGGATGCGTGTATAATAAATGGCGTAGCTGCCATTGTGGCAACAGATACTGAAAGGAAGAGTTGGTATGTGTCCCAGGTCAGCAATCCATATTCAATGCCGAATTTTGAAAGAATGAATGAGAATTCTCCAACCTGTACAAGCGCCAGACTTACCATAATGGTGGTCCTGAGCGGATAACCCAGTACAACGGTTGCAAGGCCTGCGATGATCGCTTTTAATAAAATTACTCCCAATGCGATAAGGACAATGAGTAACGGCTGTTGAAATAGGAAATTTATATCCAATAGCATGCCGATCGAAATGAAAAAAAAGCTCATAAATACATCACGAAACGGCAGGATATTGCCAATTGCCTGATGACCGTACTCTGATTCAGATATGATAAGCCCTGCTAAAAATGCACCAAGAGCAAGGGAGAGTCCTGTACTGTATGTAAACAGCGCAACTGAAAAACAGATAACTATGATGCTAAGCAGGAAAAGTTCACTGTTACGTGTCTTAACAATTTGGTATAGTAGTTGTGGAACGATCCATCTGGCACCTGCGATTACTACAAAGATCAGTAAGATGCCCATGGCAAGTAGAACAAGGGGCGATTCTCCACCGTTTCCCGATGCTCCTCCCAGTAATGGCGTAACCAGTATCATTGGAACTATGATGACATCCTGAAAGATCAGGATGGCAAGTGTTATTCGCCCGTGTGGACTGTCGATCTCAGCTCGTTCCTGAAGGAGCTTAAGAACAATGGCTGTACTGCTCAGGGCGAGTAGAAATCCTATGAAAATCGATTCGCCTGGACTTCGTCCAAGATAATTTGCTATCAATGCAGCTGCTAGAAGTGTTACCAATACCTGAACTGATCCTCCAAGAAACACCGCTTTTTTGATTTGCCACATGTCTTTGAGCGACAGCTCCATTCCAATCGTGAAAAGAAGCAGCACAATACCAATCTCTGCCAATACTTCAATTTCAGCAACACTGCCTAACACCGCCAGACCGTAAGGACCTGCAATCATACCTGTTAACAATAGACCTACTATCGAAGGCACACGAAATCTATGAGACACGAAAAGAATGGCAATGGCCATTCCAAATATGATGATTATATCATTTAGCAGCGTTGTTTCCATCAATTGTCTCCTTTTTTAATAGTCGCAATAATTGAATTTTTGATTGTAATATAATATTGTTTCTTCAAAATGCTGTCTGGTCATATTGCTGTTATGTGAATATATGATGAATTATTTAAACTTTGACCTCAATAATCAAGAATCATAACAAAATTGGCATTTATGTTAGAGGATTTCGATAGGGTATTTCAATAGGGGACTTCAATAGAAATCCTCGTTAGAAATCGTCGTTCGAAATTCTCGTTAGAACATAAATATTATATTAGCACTCATATTTCAGGGAAAATCAAAATGGAAAACATATCTGAAAATTCAATGGATGAACTGGTGAAATGGGTTATCAGCGTTGACCGTCGTCTTGTACTTATGGAAACCATGAAAGGGCACACTGTGGTCAAGGCTTCTGATATTGCCCATGAGACCAGCAGGTCAACTCAAAATATCAGCCGTGCTCTCAATGAACTTACAGATAAAGGTTTGATCGAGTGTTTAACTCCTGAAAAGACAACATGGAAAAAGTATATTTTGACCGATAATGGAAAAGATGTTTTGAAAAAACTGGATGAGAAATATTTGTAGTTGCAAGATTCACTAATGGTTAAAATATGGTCAGCAGGTGTGCGAGTGTTTTGGAGTGCTAAAGTTAAATGAAACAGTAATGAGGTGTTATTCACGAGTTGGTTCTATCTGTTTATGGCAATACTTTTTGAAGTAACGGGCACTACTTTCATGAAGTTATCAGAGGGTTTTACAAAAACACTGCCATCTATACTGATGGTTGTATTTTATGCGCTAAGTTTGGGTTTATTGACTCTTGCACTTAAAAAAATTGATGTCAGCATTGCATATGCAATATGGGCGGGTCTTGGGACAATGCTCATAGCAACAATTGGGATATTGTGGTTCAAGGAACCTGTAAGCGCATTAAAGATGATATCACTGGGATTGGTCATTATTGGTGTGGTCGGTTTGCATCTTAGTAGTGGTATGCATCAGGTATGAATAATATCAGTTGGAACTAGTGTCACGTCAACTTTCAAGTGTCTGATTATTAGGGGCATAGGTCATATGAAATTAGACTCCAAAATTACCGATCGGTTTCTACACTGCGCCGTCAGCGCACAGACTTAGGAATACACGCGGGCAATTGCGCGTACATGCAGGTGCCGATGTTAGAGATAGGGGCACAGCAATTGACAGGAAGTTAAGAAAACGGAGCATCAGTTACCGCCGTAGGCGGCGGATTCCACTACTACCAAACCCACAACAACCCATAACCTCAAATCCAACCATGCAATTCTCATATCT
>DQIO01000107.1 GCA_020793555.1 Methanosarcinaceae archaeon
TGGATGTGTCAGGATGTTTTTCACCGATGCGGCAGAAAGTGAATTCCTTTGTCCGCAATGTGGTGAAGATCTGGTATTTCAGGATAATGAAAATTTCACAGAGGCTTTGAAAAACCGCATAGAGGGTTTAATTGAAAAGTAGGAAATATGTTCGTGTGATCAATTTCACATGATCTATGCTATACAATTCTATATCACATGATCTCATACGGGACTGCTGTTCAGATTTTGTATGACTGTGGATGTGCTCAAAATGTGATTGAGCACTGCCTTGCAGTATCCTCTTTATCTGTCAGAACAGCAGAGAAATTGTCTGGATCTGGAATTAATGTTAATGCTAATGTTAATATTAACATTAACATTAACATTAACGTTAACGTTGAACTTGTGAAGATTGGCAGTGTTCTTCATGATCTTGGACGTTCTCGAACACATGCGATCGATCATGCGGTTGTAGGTGCAAGGATGGCTGAAGAACTTGGTCTTGATGCACGTATTGTTCAGATTATAAAATGTCATATTGGTGGGGGAATTTCGGGGACTGAGGCAAAATGTCTTGGACTTCCCGATGATAACTATATTCCAGTTACCATTGAAGAAAAGATCGTTGCCCATTGTGATAATCTTATGCGCGGGACAGAACGCATCAGTATTGATGAGTGTATCTTAAGGATGCGATCATGTAACATGAGCAAGGAAAGTATTGATCGTGTCAAAACCCTTGCGAATGAGGTTGGTGTTTGTTAGATGATTTTTGTAGAAATTGATGCAATGTTTTGCACAGATTCAGATACTGGTTAAGTACTGATCAAACATTGATAATTCAATCGGTATATGGTGACGTTTTGGGAAAGAGTTATATACGAAAATTAACAATCAAGTAACTGTATTGCTATAATGCAAAATACATTTTTATTGACATTATTTTCTCATTTTTTAACTATGAGGTATACTGATGGTTGATGATAAATATCTAAAAGGTACAACTACTGTAGGGATAGTTTGCAGTGATGCTGTCATACTGGCAACAGAACAGCGAGCTACAATGGGGAATTTCATTGCAAGCAAGACTGCAAAGAAAGTCTATCAGATCGATGAACGTGTGGGTATGACAACTGCAGGTTCAGTTGGTGACGCACAGCAGATCGTGCGTCTAATAAGCGTCGAATCACAACTTTACAGGATGAGGCATAAGGAGTCTATGACTATCAAAGGCGTCACAACACTTCTTTCTAACCTTTTAAGTGGTCAAAGGTATTATCCTTTAATGGTGCAGCTTTTGGTTGGTGGCGTAGACAAAAAAGGTCCTTCAATATATTCTCTTGATGCACTTGGTGGAAACATCGAAGAAACAAGAGCAGTGTCAACAGGATCAGGTTCCCCAATGGCATACGGTGTACTTGAAGATCGTTATAATGAGGGTATGAGTGCTGAAGAGGGTATAGATCTCGCAATACGTGCACTCCATAATGCCATGAAACGAGATTCGGCATCAGGTGAAGGTATCAATGTCGTTGTTATCACAAAGGACGAATACAAACAGATGGATCCTGAAGACGTTAAAAATATCCGTGATACACTCAATTGATCTGATTGTGAGTTTTAAAAACAATATTGATCTAAATCTAGATTTATAATTAAACTATAAGATTTCATATTTTGCATCGCAATGATTTTTAGGTTGCGGTGCAGCAAATTTTAACAATTTTTATTTTCCATATAGGAAGGCTGTATTAATGGCAATAGAAGACCTATTATCAGAATTAAAAACAAAAATTGAGGAGAAACTGCCAGCCGGCACAACTATTTCAAATGTTGAATTTGAAGGTCCTCAACTTGTGGTGTACACAGAGGAACCACGTGAATTTGCAGATAATGGTAATATTGTAAGGACTCTGGCAAAGAGTCTTAGGACGCGTATAGTTGTACGTCCGGATCCTAATGTCCTTTTACCTCCCGAAAAGTCAATTGAAATGATCAATTCGACGGTTCCCGAAGAGGCTGTAATTTCCAATCACTACTTTTATCCTGATGTTGGCGAGGTTGTAATTGAAGCCGAAAAACCAGGGCTTGTTATCGGTAAGCATGGTGATACCTTAAGAGAGATCACTAAAAAGATCGGCTGGACACCAAAAGTGTCACGCACACCTCCGATTAAATCACGGACCGTCAAGAACATACGTGAGTTCATGAGGACCAATCACAAAGAGAGAAAAGAAATCCTGAAGGTTGTTGGGCGAAAGATCCATCGCGAATGTATGTCAAAGGACAAGTGGGTAAGGGTGACATCACTTGGAGGCTGTAAGGAAGTCGGAAGAAGTTGTTTCATTCTGTCAACACCGGAATCCAGAATTATGGTTGATTGCGGTGTAAATGTCGGGTCTGATGAGAATATGACACCTTATCTCTATGTTCCTGAAGCATATCCTCTTAACCAGATCGATGCGGTCGTGCTAACGCATGCACACCTTGATCATCAGGGACTTGTGCCGTTGTTGTACAAATATGGATATGACGGTCCTGTGTACTGCACCCATCCTACACGGGATTTGATGACACTTTTGCAGCTTGATTTCATTGATGTTGCAGCAAAGGATGGCAAGAAGATCCCATATGAATCGACAAATGTTCGTGAAGCGCTCAAACATACGATCACACTGGATTATGAAGAGGTCACTGATATTGCACCGGATATCAAACTTACGTTCCACAATGCAGGTCACATCCTTGGTTCTGCGATATCACATTTCCATGTTGGGGATGGATTGCATAATGTTGTTATCACCGGTGATTTCAAGTATGGACCGACAAGGCTTTTCGACAGGGCGGTGAATAAGTTCCCGCGTGTTGAGAGTGTTATTATGGAATCCACATACGGTAAATCCAATGCTATACAGCCGTCCTTGAAAGAGGCTGAAAAACACTTGCAGAAGGTAGTTAAAACTACTCTTGAAAACAATGGTGTTGCATTAATTCCTGCATTTGCTGTTGGTAGGAGTCAGGAAGTGATGATCGTACTTGAGGATGCTATTCGAAAAGGTATCATTGACAACATACCTGTCTATTTAGATGGAATGATATGGGAAGCAACTGCAATCCATGCGACATATCCTGAATACTTGAACAATGACCTCCGAAAATTAATATTCCAAAAAGGTCAGAATCCTTTCCTTGCAGATTGTTTTAAGCCGGTCGATTCAAATGAATTGCGTAAGAAGATCATTGATAATCCGCACCCATGCGTCATACTTGCAACTTCGGGTATGATGAATGCCGGACCTGTGATTGAATATTTCAGGGCTTTTGCACCGGGTGAGAAAAACACTCTTATTTTTGTTGGTTATCAGGCGGATGGGACAATGGGTCGTCGTATTCAGAAAGGCTGGAAAGAAATTCCAGTGAATTCAAGGAATGGTAACGGTAATGAGATGGTCAGCATGAATATGAATGTTGAAGTGGTTGATGGTTTCTCGGGTCATTCGGACAGAAGGCAACTGATGGAGTACATTAGGAAGATGCATCCGCATCCGGAACGTGTGTTCACGGAACATGGTGAGGAGCGATCATGCGTTGATCTTGCAAGTTCGATCTACAAGAAATATAAGATTGAGACACGCGCACTTACAAATCTTGAGACGGTTCGATTGGTGTAAGAACCTCTAATCGAAACATTTTACTGCAATTTTACAACAGGGTGGCAGATCCTGTTGTATTCATTTTATGTATTTGTATAGCTGTGGTGATATAGCAGCGCAAAT
>DQIO01000106.1 GCA_020793555.1 Methanosarcinaceae archaeon
GTATTGCGGTTCGATTTTTTGTAGAAAACTTTAATACATCTTATTTCTATCAAGATGTATCCTGTGGGCTCGTAGGGTAGCCAGGACATCCTAGTGGGCTTCGAAATAACTGCATTGCAGTTGTGAAGACACCCATTGACTCGCGTTCGAATCGCGGCGGGCCCGTTTTTTAACTTTTTCCAATCAAATGTTTTTGGAATACACAAAAAGTTCAAGAATTATGTTATGATCCATCCCTTTGACAGATCCATGGTTGGCGAGTTGCACATCAATGACTGGATGGACTTTGTGACACGTGGTGAGAGAATCAATGCGCCAAAACCCAGAAGTCTGGGCGGAAAGGTATCAGGAGTGACAATAGACCTTTCAGCTATCAGGTTAAATTCCAAACTGAACAATCCCCAGTGGTATACGTATCCCTACACAGGCATTACGGTACGCTCCACTGCCCTACTACGGTTTGTAGACCAGCCATGCTTGCTGGCACCTGAACCTCCAAGTATTGTAAGTATGTGAATGCAACAGTGTTGAATCCTGATGTGCCAATGGCACCTGTGCAGATGTGCAAGAACTGTGCTACGAACAGATTCCTGCCTGCCAAGTGTGATTATTGCATGTCACCGAATTTGAATTCAGTACTGTAGAAATATAGTGTTTTTCAGATGGGACTTTTGATTTTTTAGGGAAGGTCCCATTGTTTCATTTTTTTAGATTTGGGTGACAGGGTTCTATATTTTACTTTAATTTTAACTTGAAATTCGGCTTTGTGAAGAAAGTCGGATTGTGCCCTAGCTTTCTACACATGAGCGATTTTTTATACAAAAAAATCGTAAATATCGAAACTATATATTTTAGTACTTGTATGATAATATTTACTTATCCAAATGATGAGTATTGTTATTGCTGATAATGTGCATCCTATATTCCTCATAAGAATATGTGAATCTAAATATAATTGGATACGGATTTGTCAAACAAAAATATATACTAACTTAAATATTATTAATAAATAAGGAAAGTTGTGGCAATTAAGGTATGGTGTTTTTCAATTGAAAAAAATAGTAATTGATGCATGTGTAGCAATCGATATGGCTATTCCAAGAGTAAATTTCCTAGAAGATTTCTTAGACTGCCTTGATGAAGAAAGTATATTGATCTCTTCAGTAAATTTTGATGAAATTCAGCAAAGGGAGATTCAAAACAAATTAAAGAGCTCTTCTAATGTTGAAATAATAGAAAATGACGAAACTGACTTCAATGTTTTTTCTGACGTACTTGAACCTTTGAAAATAAATTTGAGTCGTGCAGACAGGCATGTGTTATATCTTGCAGATATTTCAAAAGCAGACTACGCAGTCAGTTCAGATTGGAATGTTATTGACAAAATTGCTAAATATCGGAAAGTTAAAGCATCAAATTTAATGAAACCATTAACAACCGTCACATTATTGAGCTATTTATATAATGAGGGTAAAATTCAATTTGACACATTTGTCGAAAAAACCTTATACCTATACAAGTATAAGGAGATAGATAATATGTTACAACATTTGAGTGCAGAAAATCTCAATGTTCCAAAACCAATACAAATCAAAATAATTAATGATTTCAAAATATCAATGAGAGAAAGATTTCAAATGTATAAAGACCCTTTATTATTTGAGTTTAAACAGTTAAGCAATCTAAATATAGGTGATGGGGAGAATGGATAATAAAGAAAGAGAAGTTTTAAATTCATTATGTGATGGTGATATAACCTTCTCAGATGCAGCTCTTGAACTCGATGTTTCCAAAGAAGATATCGAAGATATGTTAGATAATTATGTGTGGATGCCATCTTCTGATAAAATTGTTGAATTTTGTGACATCGAAAGGGAAACACTTTCATTTATTAGGGAAATTTCTCAACCTATTATTTTAAAGGTTTCTAATCTTCAGTCAAATCTATTATATGAACAAATGCAATTTACTGGTTCTTTAAGCACTCATATTCCAAACATCGAATTATCAATACCAATCGTGCCACCTCAACAAGAAGATGTAATATATACAAATTACGAGGGAATGGATTATATTTATTAATTTTTTTATAGGGGAATACAAATCATGCAATTAACTATCAAGGATATTTCGATTAAGAAAATTGATGCATATCGTGAGACTTCTTTTCCGATTGAGCAGCCAAAATCGGTTCAAATTTTGATAAATATTAATATTGCTCTAATAGAACTAAAGAAAATTGATCATGAAAATGCAATATTAAAAACAAATTTTACTGTAGATATTTCTGATTTTGGACATATTGGTGCTCAATTAGATACTTTAGCTACAATAGATGAATTAGATACATTAATTTCAGACACGAAAGAATCAGGAAAAAATGTTTTACCAGAAGAATTAAGAAAACAGTTTGATAATTCAATCTTTATGTTTATCATGCCATTAATTATTAGCACAGCAGAAAAATTAAAAATTCCATTACCCATCCTACCACTTCATTTAGAACCAAAGATGGAAGTAAAGACTCAAGAATAATAAGGAATATTTGTGATTTTCGTGCCATTTTTCCTAAAAATCTTTGTGCACGGACATGATGCCCCGTTTTTCAAAACGGGTAGTTGACGAACTGTAATTGCATAACTTAACAGTTTTGTTTTAAAAATCGTAATATATCCCGACTTTCTACACAAAGCCCCCCTAATTCTTAAAATGCGGAATAATCTCTTTCCCTATCAGTTCAATCGAATCTTTCTTTTTCGGACCAAGTGGTGAACCGGTAACGATCTGGGTGACGCCTGCTTTGATCAGCTCATCGATACGGCTGATACATTCATCAGGATTTCCGCATATCGAGAACGCATCCACCATATCATCAGTGGATGCAGCGATAGCATCGCCAAAACCTTTCTTAAAGCCTGCGCGCACCTTTTCCACATTATTAAGCGATATTCCGTGCTTTTCGAACACCGCATCAGGCGAACCTACGACAATAAAAGCGGTTACAGGGCGTGCAGCTTTCACTGCAGCTTCCGATGTGTCTGCTACGGAAAAACTGGTGTAGGCACCTACATCGAACTTTGAGAAATCACGGTTCGCACTGTCTGCACCCTTTTTGATGGCACGAACAGCATATTCAAAATCACGCGGATGGGACGCATTCCCAACAGCAGCCATGATCGATATGCTGTGTGCTGATTCAGCACTTGATTTCGGAATTAAGCATATAGAAGAACATCCGTATTCACTTGCATAATTTTGCCTGTGAATACTTTTTTTTAAAATACTGCGAGCAAATGCCTGAGTTTGCGTTTGCCTGAATGACGGATATGCCCCTATACTTCCTGATTTCATAATGTGGTGGGGTTCATTGACTAATAACTGCCAATCAGGTATAAATTGGTAGTTTTTATCACATCTTTGAAAGTCAAGTTAAAACAATAAAGCCATTGAATTGATAACTGCTACCCGATACAAAAAAGGTTATGAAAGGCTTGAGCCAGATGTGATGAAAGTTGCAAGTCCGGTTCTTAAAAGAGGAGGAACGAGTAATCGCTCTTTCCAAAGCGCATCTTGCATGCATCAAGAATAAGTTCTTCGTAATTGGTATCCACCACAGCATTGATGATACGAACGTCAAAATCGTCACTGACCATCCGTGCAATAGCCAGAAGGGAAAGAGGAATATTTACAAGAGGAATATGAAGAGATGTGGTTTTTTTGTTTACGATTGCCACCTGATGTTTCACAGGCATAG
>DQIO01000312.1 GCA_020793555.1 Methanosarcinaceae archaeon
CAACGACCTCATTGCGCCGCATCTGAATACTCAAACAGCCTTATTCAAACCTTCGCACCACACTTTCCACAGAAACTAGCGTCCGCAGGAATAGGTGCCCCACAACTCGAACATTTTTTCATATTAGACCTGGCCGAAGACATCGGTTTTGCAGCACCCATCAAATCAGCATCAAGCCCCATCCTGCGATTGGCATCAGCGCGCTCGCGGTCTTCAACATCCATCATGAACTGTACCTTATCTTCCTTAGCTCGCGCCTCAGTTTCCTTCATCTTTGCGAGGGCTTCGAGTTGTTCGGGTGACATGCCACTAAGTTCACGACCCTGTACAATCGTGTTGGCAACATCAGCGCCGCCTGTTTCGGTAACCGATTTCAGATACTCCATATCGCGCCCGTGTTTGCGGTCGGTCATATCCTCATCAAGTTCCATCTCTGCACGTTTTGCATCCGTCTTAGCATCTTTCCATGACTTGAATGTGTCAATAGCCTGCCGCGCTTCTGCTGCGTCCGCTTCGTTTTCGATAGTTGAGATCTCAGCCTCGTGGCGCGCATCCTTTATCCCCTCGGCGCGGCCATGTTCGCGCATCGCTGCCTCAGGTGCAATATCGCCCCTGACCTTTGCAACATCCTCGCGCCCCATGCGCTCAAGATCGCCTTCGGCGGCAAGGGTATCCATCTCCTTAAGCTCTTCATCAGTCTGATATTTATTTGATGCATCCAAAACGGAAACATAATCGCCAAGGTCCCACTGCACTGTGTATCGAAGCAGTTCAAGTCCCCACATGGAAAGCGTAGTCTTAAGTTGCATCTCAAGTTCATTCTCCAGCTTAAGCTGGAGGTCGCGGTTCCCGTAGACGTTATCCATAGTCACCTGCTTGATCTCAGGCTCAAGTACCCGTGAGATCGTCTCGCTCTCAAGACGCCCGTAAATATCCTGAACAGAAAGTACGCGCCCTCCTTTTTTATCAGGAGTTGTATAAGCAAAAAGCATCTGGAAAAAGCGCTTGGGGTCTTGCATCTTGAATCGCAGTATCCCACCGCAACCTACCTTTTGGTTATCGGCTGTCCACAGGTCGGCATGTTCCCAGTCAAGATCTTTTGGGGATGTGTCCATGAGTGCAACATCCACATCCTTCCCAATATTGCCGGGTTTGAGCAAGCCGCCAACGCGCAACTTTCCGCTATCGATAATCTCTTTGACAACACCGTTTCTGATAATCACAGCCTTTTCGTTTGGGGAAATTACTACGGATTTACTAAACACTCCGCCAACGTCTTTTTTTGAGATCACACGTGCAATATCATCTATCTGTTTCTTCCATTTGAATACCATGTTTTTGACACCTTACCATTACGAATAATTTTGACTATATAATATATTGAGTAAGTATTATATATATTGTTTTCCATTGTATACAATAGTAATACATAATAACCCTAATCGGTGGAGAACAAATGAAACGATCCTATGCAGTTAGTGCACGAGTATCAGAAAATAGTAAACAGTATCTGGACGAGTTAGTTGAAAAAGGGATAGCGATCAATAAATCCGAAGCATTGAAAATATGTATAAGGTATGCCAAACAAATGAAAATGGAGGAGGAGATATAAATGGGAATAAGTAATCCATTCAAAAAAGTGTCACCAGACGAGATGAAGACAAAACTTTCGATGTCCGAACAGAGATTATCAACACGTGAGAGGGAACTTGATAAAAAACGCCAGAAGGCGCGTGACCAGGCAAAAGAAGCGCTTGCAAACGGAAACGACCGCGAATTCAGGGTCGCATCCCGCAGGCATTCCATGGTTGAGGGGCAGGTTAATACTATCAGCAGCATGGTTGAGATGGCACAGTCCATGTCAGATGTTATTGAGATGCAGACCGGACTTAAAGAGGTTGTTGATATTGGAAATGACCTTGGTAAGTGGCAAAAAGAACTTGGGTTTGACACAAGCAAGTTAGAGGGCGCAGTCACCAACATCCGCACTTCGATGGAAAAAGTAAATACCGCAACCAACATGATGACCAGTTCAATGGATGCAGCCATGGGCGGCGGAACTGAACTCAGCGATATGCAGGATTCTCTCAGAGGCGAACTTCTTGCAGAACTTAGTAGTGATACAGCATCTGATGACAAGTTGTCAAAGAAGATCGAAGAAGAGATGGAAGAGTGATTTAATTTTGTGAATGAGTGAAACTGCACTGTTCCAAAATTCAGTTATTCAATGCATATTGAACAAAATTTCACCGCGGAGAACGCAGAGGGCGCAGAGGGCGCAGAGTTATATTCAGCCCTCTGCGCGTTCTCTGCGGTTTGTTTTTCCAACATTTCGAACGTATGTTAAATGATTCTTTACCATATATTAGGATAATTATATTTTTACGATAATCTAAAATGAGGAATCCCATGTCATCATCAACAACCCTTGCCGCCCAGGCACGCGGATATGCAAAAGCTGCCAGAACATTGGAAGACGATAACAATCTCAAAAATGCCAGGGAACTCTACCTCAAGGCAGCTAAGTTATACAATGAAGCATCCAAAATCGCAAGTGATAAGACAGATAGCAACACACAGCGCGACCTTGCCGAGCATCTTCTGAACAAAGCACAATCACTCAAAAGCACTGGTGTCCAACAGTCAGGCTCTGGTGTGAGTAGTGAAGGCAGGGGCGGTAGTGACACGGACGAATCTTCGTTGTCAAAAGACGACCTGATCCTAAAGGAGATCCCTAACATCGGATTCGATGATATTGGCGGTCTTGAATCTGTTAAAGAGGAGATCAGAAAAGCGATCATCTACCCATTCACCCACAAGGACCTGTATAAGATGTATGGACAGAAAGCAGGCGAGGGGATTCTCCTCTACGGTCCGCCTGGATGCGGCAAGACCATGATGGCAAAGGCTGCTGCAAGGGAATGCGGCGCGGATTTCATTAGCGTCAAGACAAGCAGCATTGTTAGTAAGTGGGTCGGTGCGTCCGAGAAGAACATCAAACAGGTGTTTGAGACCGCGCGCCAGTCCGAAAAAACGATTGTCTTTTTCGATGAGATCGATTCCATTGCCGGACGGCGCAGTGAGAGTGAGGACTACGCCAAGCGCGTGGTTAACGAACTTCTTGCCCAGATGGACGGCGTTGATACAGCCGACGACGAACTCCTGATACTTGCAGCTACCAACGAGCCGTGGACAATCGACCCTGCACTCCGCCGCCCCGGGCGTTTCAGCAAACTTGTGTACATTCCCGAACCTGACCTCGATGCCCGCGCCGCGATATTCAAGATCAATATGAAAGGGCGCCCGATTGCTGCTGATGTTGATGTGAACCGACTGGCTGGGATGACTGACTCCTATTCCGGCGCAGACATTTCCGCTATCTGCAAGGAGGCGGCGGATATTCCTCTTGGTGAGGCACTTCGCGGTGGCACACCACGCAAGATCGAAGATAGAGATTTTATCAAAGTGCTGGAGGGGAGGAAGCCTTCAATTTTGAGCTGGTATGTTGAGGCTCGGAGGGAGGTTAAGAAGAGTGGGGAGGAGGCGGTTTTTGATGGGATTATGGGATGAAATGTGCACAATTTGATAACATTTTTTGTAAAACGGATGTGATTAGTGTGGAAAAAATAAGTTTCAAAGAAAATCTGCGTACTGCTTTGACTGTTGGAGCGGTGGTGGGATTTTTTATTGGCATATTTGGCGGTTCAATTGTTAGTGGATTATTCGTAGGATTAATTGTTGGATTAATTAGTTGTATAATGTTTACTAACGATGATAATTATTATCCAATGATGGGATTATGGGTTGGTTTATTTTTTGGCGGCACCATTGGATTATTAATAGGAGTTTTCGCCGATGTGATATATATTGGTCTATTTGTAGGTGGGACTGTTGGTGGATATACAACCTTTTTAATAAATGACAAAAATAAAAAACTTCTAATAGAATATGAAAATCAAAATGACAAATATGCAAATAACATCGAGATATATGCTGATTCTCATATACCATTAAAACTTGGTGTCGAAAATCCAGTTAAAATTACAGTAAATAATAAAACAGAAACAACAATTTCAAATATTCATCTAAAATCAAATTTTCCAAAATCGGTGATTTGCAATGAGACTATTGTATTAATAGAGGAAGTTCCCGAAGGATTATCAAAATCCATAACTCTGTTAGTAACTCCAACAGTTGCCAATGAAATCAATTTGGACGACCTCGAAATAACACTTGATATCAACGGTAATCCTTATGAAAAAGAACCTGTTAAAATCGGTATATTTGATGTGATACCACCTGAAATCGACATTCAGATCGATGTGCCTAACCCCTTTAAAGTCGGAATGGAGAATCCAGTTAAAATTACAGTGAAAAATCAATCGGATGTGCTCCTATCCAATGTTCAAATTGAAACACATTTTTCAAGACTAATCACATGTGACGAAACTATAGTGCACACTGATAATATTCCTTCAAACTCATCTGAATACACAGCCATATTCATAACTCCAAGAATGGCGGATAAAATCAACTTAGGCGACCTCAATTTATCATATGACATTAATGGCAACACATACGAAAAAGAACCAATAGCAATGGGAATTTATGAGGCAGTCGAAGTAACATCACACAAACCCACTAAATATTCAGGCGACATCAATTCAGATATATCTATTTCCCGCGAAACCGAATTCTATCAAGGTTATATTCGCTTTAAAATGTCTGTCACCAACACTTCATCATTTGTAGTAAACGATGTTGCTCTCGATTTTGATTATGATCACAACTTATTGCGAATCGACAGACGTGAACCTGATTATCAAACCAAAAATGGCAGAACTATATTTGGAAACATCTCTGCCAATTCATCAAAAACCATTGCAGTCTACTTTGACCCGATGATGTGTTCCAAAGGTGCAGATATCAACTGTCAGGTAAATTACAAAGATGCAAAAGGGCAACCTCAAACTACACACATGAAACCAAAACAAATCAGTGTAGTTTGTCCGATTATGGAAACTGAATCGGATATAAATATCGGTCGGCTCAAAGAGTTCATTGAAAAACTGCCATATCGGGACAGTAAAGTGTACCAAGTTCAGAATGATTTTGATATTGATGTACTGAAAAATATCTCTCGGGAAATTATACAAAAACACGATGTAAAGCATATACGTACACTATTCACTAAAGATAGAAACACATGTGAGATATGGTATTATGGTAAAACAAAAGTACATAGCCATGATATTGTCATTAAAATTACAATTTTGAGTGAAACACAGAACATTGAATTGTTTGCTGCAACGGAGACTGTGGAATCACTTGCCGGACTTCTGGCAGAGGTTGGACGTGAGTTGAAAGGTGCAATTGAAAATAAAGTCACTGGCAATGTTCAACAGGTCATCAATGTTTCAATTAAGGATTCGATCATTCAGCGAAGCAACCTTTTGAGTTATTGTGATATTGACGACAATTGCAGTGGGGATGTTGTAATTGAAGATAGTCTTGTGCAGCGTTCGGACGTAGGCAATGTTGAATTTGAAAATAAAGTAGTGAGCAAAGAGATGGATAAAGAGAAAGTGTATAATTATTTACTAAATATTGTAAATAATAGTTCAAATATTGAGGATATGAATATTGAATACAAAGAGGTTTTGAGCTATTTTAATCGGGATACGCAATCTATGCCCTTGTTATTTAATCGACTTAATGAAATTTGTAGAAATAATCACGAACGAAAAGAGCCATTGATATCTGCAATTGTTGTCAATGAAGAGCCTCAGATACCTGGTAAAGGTTTTTTTGATAATTGTATGCGTAAATATAGGGGTTATACAGGTCCATCCGATGGACCAAAAGCACAGATAGCACATAACGAAGAATTAAAACGTGTATTTAGCCACTGGCATAATGGTAACAAAAACTCTTGCCCGGCGTGTGGTGGAGTTGTGCCGGATGGTGCGAAATTCTGCATGGAATGTGGTGGGAAAATCGAATAATACGGCTATTTATTAGACGATAGTGGGTGAGTAAAAATATGGTATATACCAACAAATCAAAAGTCAATAAAGACTTAAATGATTGCTTGCGTGAACTGGACAGCACAAATTACAGAACACGCACAAGCGCCGCAATAAATATATCAGTACTTGCTAAAAAAGGAATATACCATAATTATGCCATTCAACCATTGACAAAATTGTTGTCTGATAAATATAAATCGGTGCGAAAGCAGGCGGCTTTTGCACTTGGAGATATTGCAGAATGTGGAGTTTGGGACAAAAATGCGATAATACCATTAAAGAAACTATTATCTGACAAAGATCATGAAGTGCGATGGAGTGCGACTTTTGCACTGAGGGTACTTGCTAAAAATGATATTTTTGAACGCAACGCAATACAATGTTTTGAAAAATTATTGTTTGACAGATATCATCGTGTACGCTATAATGCTGCATTTGCACTTGGTGCTCTTGCAGAGCATGAAATTTGTTCTAAGTCTACACTATACCCTTTAATCACTTTACTGGCTGACCGCAACAGTATGGTGCGTAGAAGTGCTGCTTTTTCAATTGGTTGTCTTGCAAAGAATGATATCTTTGATATTGTTGCTGTTAAACCATTAACGAGTTTACTATCGGATAAGAATCATGTTGTCCGCAAAAATGCTGCACAAGCACTTACAGTGCTGAACGAAAAAGGTGCGGGGGGAATCAATGAAAAGAATATGGTGCAACACATTCACTATGGCGACAACATTGGTACGCAGGTAAAAGATAGTTTTGTTTATAAATCCAGCATTAATGATGATGCCAAAACGTGTCCTTCATGCGGACGCGAAGTTGGCGAAGATGAACGATTCTGTATGGAATGCGGAGGGAAATTAATATGACCCAAAAAACTAATTTTACTTCAAACGAAGCTACATGAGCAACATAGAAGAAGGCATGCAGTGGTTCAAACGAACTGCTCACGATGATTAATTATTTATATTTACAAGCAAAGAAAAGAATGAGGCAAAAGATATGGAAATTGTAGAAGATGGAATAAATGCTCTTGTCGGGCAGAAGATTTACAATTCAAAGGACGCAGTCATTATTGATGCCATTCGGGCATTGCTTGAACTTAAACCTAATCTTAAGATTGAAATTGCAATAAATCTCTATAAAAATAAAAAGATCAGTTTATGGAAAGCAGCTGAAACAGCAGGACTTGAGATGGAACAATTTAAAGAAATCCTGTCAGCGAGAAATATTAAGATCGAAATCGATGGAACAAAGGAAGAAAGTAAAAAACGTATTGAACGTGCTTTGGGTGCTTAAATGTTCATTCTTGATTGTGATATTGCAAGCACTTTTGCCAAGATTAACAAAATCGATCTGTTGAAAGCGACACTCCCATCAGATGTTTGTATATCAAATTCCGTATATATCGAACTTATGCGGGCAAAAGAGATGGGTTTCTCTTTTCCGGATACAATATTTAACAACATAACCACAATCACTTTAAATGACAGTGAGTTAATAGATTTCCAAAAATTTTCACAAGAGAAGAAAATACATTTTGGTGAAACTGAAGGCATAGCCATCTGTAAAAATCGAAATGCTGTTTTTCTTACCAATGATTCCATCGTTGTCAAATTTTGTGAAGCTAAGGGAATTAAGGTCTTGAATTTGAAGGATGTACTTATTTTCATGGCAGGGAGCAATCTTGTCTCAAAAACTGAGATGATGGACATTATAAAAGATATCGAAGATAGAGACAATACCGTAATCAAACATAAGAAGGATATCCTTGAGGAATATGATTCCTGATGATTTTGGATATTTTCAATATTGGATGATGACATATTTGGGGGATGGACAGAATTAACAGGATGGGGCGAGCCACTTGAATCCCGTCAATCCTGTTCATCCTCCCAATTGATTCACGCATTTTTTTTCAATACATGCCATTGCACTCATTCCCAAATACATTTATGGCGAATATACAGCCAAACTGCTTGGAGAAGGAAAACTTTAAAAGATCAGAAAGGGATTATATGCAGTTCTGTCTCCATTGGAAGAACCAACAAAACACATTTCAGATAAGTTCATCATCGCAGGCAAGATCAGGGATCGTTATTATCTTGGGTTTCATTCTGCGCTTGAATATTATGGGTCAGCATACAGTCATTATAATGAAGTGTACATTACAATCCTTCCTGAAAATCGTTTTTCTTCTTTTAAATATCAGAACCTTAATTTTAAGCCGATTTTTACAAAAGATATTTCATTTGGCATCGAAACAAAAAAGTACCGCACCACTGAAATAAAAGTGAGCAGTAAAGAACGCACTTTTGTTGACTGTGTAGACAGGCCGAATTATGCAGGTGGATGGGAAGAATGCCTCAAAAGTCTCAGTGTCTTAAGTGGACTTGATTTCAATAAAATTACTGACATTCTTGGCATGTACAACAAAAAAAATCTTTATGCCAAAGTTGGTTTTGTACTTGAACTGTTGCGTGAACGTTCCGTTTTCTATGAACACCTAAGCGATGAAACATTAGACAAAATTAAAGCACATAAACCAAAGACTCCAAAGTACCTTGAAAGATCAGGCTGGAGCACTTTGAATAAAGATTGGAATCTCTACATTATGGAAGAGTTTGTTGAGTATCTTTAGATTAAAAGGCTCAATATATCATGAAACATTTCATTTAACAAGCATTGGCTTACCAAGTAGAAAATATAAAACCGCCGAAAATGAGGGGGTTCTTGATTGACAAAGGAAAAGATTTTATCATAAGAAAAATAATAATATCATAATCAAGAGGTTAATAAAATGGAAACGCTGTCAATTAGTGTGGATCGGAAAGTAAAGGCACTGGTAAATGCGGGGTATTATTCCAGTGAATTAGATGTAATCAAAGACGCTATAAGAAGTCTATTCAGGGAGAACGCGGAACTTAAGGTTAATGCAGCGATAGAACTGTATAAAGAAGAGGAAGTATCCTTGAGTAAAGCAGCTGAGATGGCAGGGGTAACTACTATCGAATTTAAAGATCTCTTGGGTAAACGGGGAATCATAAGAGAGATAGAGGCGAGACCAGCTGCGGAAATAGACCGGAAAGTTAAAAAATACCTCTGAAAATGATCTTCGATACAGATATTTTGAGCATACTTGGTAAGTTAGGCAGAGCCGATTTGTTGAGAAAATTGTTTCCGGAAACAAACCTACTAATTACTTTTGAAGTGTACAACGAACTTTTAATAGCAAAGGAAGTTGGGTATAATTTTGTTGAAGATATCTTAAAGCAAAAATTCAAAATCGTTCATCTGGACTCCGATCTAACTCTGGAGTATGAACAGATGAAAGAAAAATTAATAGGTATCCATGCGGGTGAACTGACATCCATCCTGTTATGTAAAAAAGAAGGCATGGATTTCGTAACCAACGATAAAAAAGCGAAGATATATTGTAAAGAAATTGGTGTGGAGTGGTTAGACATTATCGACATGCTCAGGTTATGTTATCTCAAGCGCTTACTAAACAGAAAAGAAATTGAAACTTTGATCAGTGATATCGAAAAAACTGACAGGACGAGAATAACACGATCTGATGAAATCTTTGCTGATTATGCATGAAATCCATGTTTTTACTCCCCACAATACAATCTTAATCCACAGCTTATGGATGGTTTCTAGCTCGCTCCGACCACCGCAGTAGAATTTGAAAGAATGTCATACAGACTGTAAAACCTAACAACATAAATGTTTTAATCATTCGACTCGTAATACTAAGTATTATGAGTCTATTCATTAACCGAACCGAAGAACTTGACTTTCTCGAATCCGAATATGCAAAAGATTCATCGTCACTCGTCATAATCCATGGAAGGCGGCGTGTTGGTAAAACAGAACTTTCACTCAAATTTGGAGCAGGAAAACCATCAGTATACTACCTTGCCCAAAAATTGAATCTTGAACATCAGGTAGATGACTTTCTGGAAAAGACATCTGAACAGCTCGATGTACACCAACCAAAAATCACAAAATGGGATGGGGCACTCAAATTTATTGCAGAGCAGATGAAAGGAAAAGGTAAGCCACTTATCATAATCGACGAGGTTCCGTACTTAATAGAAGGCAGCAATGCGGCCATGTCAGCATTTCAGGCGGCATGGGACCTACATCTTAAAGATGCAAACGTAATGGTAATTCTTCTTGGTTCAAGCATCGGAATGATGGAAAATGAAGTTATTGGCTATAAATCACCCCTCTATGGTCGAAGGAGCGGACAGATTAAAGTCGAACCACTAAAATACAAACACACTGCATATTTCTTCCCGCAAAAGACCACAGAAGAGATCGTTCAAACATACGGCTGTCTGGGAGGCGTGCCTGCATATCTTAATAAGTTCGATGAAAGTCTCTCGTTCATTGATAATGTAAATAAGAACATACTTCACAGAGCAACTTTCCTTTATGATGAAGCCAATTTCCTGTTGAAACAAGAACTAAGAGAACCGGCCAAATATGAACTGATCCTTGAAGCGATTTCCAAAGGCAAGAATAGAGTCTCCGAAATATCAAACGAAACAGGCATACCAGTCAACAATATTCCTAAATATCTGCGTGTTCTTATAGATCTTGGATTCGTAACTAAAGAATTGCCTATAATTCTTAAAAAAGCACGGGACATAAGAACAGGTTCCATCTACACAATATCTGATAATTTCATGAAATTTTGGTACACATACGTGTATCCGACAAGATCAATATTGGAAATAAACCGGGATGCTGCCGTCTCAAAAATAAGCGACACATATAACCGATATCTTGGTCATGTTTTTGAAGACATTGTGAAACAATATCTCATCGATCAGAACGTTTCCAATAATTTACCAATTGTTTTTGAAAGGATAGGGCGGCAGTGGGGCAATATCCAGGGAAAACAAAAAGGGAAAAACAGTTATGAGATTGATCTTGTTGCATTGAATGAGAGTTCAAAAGAGATCTTATTCATTGAATGTAAATGGCAGGTTCTAACGAACAAAAATACAAAACAAATCCTTAATGACCTGAAGGAAAAATCAAGATATGTTTATTGGAACAATGAAGAACGGAAAGATTATTTCGCCGTTGTTGGAAAGAAGATAGAAAATAAGGTCGAATTAAGAAAAAATGGAATTATGGTTTTCGATTTAGATGAACTCTTTGCATGAAACTATAAAATGTTGCAAAATGTCATTCTAAACATTTATCAAACAAGTAGATCAAAACATATTAACATCACATTAACCTTAGCACTCTGACCAAATAACAGATGGTGACGTACATGACCGACAACGAAACAGATCCAAGTGACCTACAACAATCAAACCGCCAGACCGCTATCAACAACCTGCGAGATACGCATGCTGTGATCGAAAGACTGATGAATAAAACCTATCAGCAGCAGGATGTAACTGCAAGTTCAGCACTCCGCCAGATCAGGACAAAGGTAACCGCGCTGCTTTCAGATATGGAGAACATAGATCTCGACACATTCAGCGGACGGGAGGGGACACTGGAGGAGTTCTACGACAACGAGGGACGTTTCATCGAAAGTTCAACTGGACTGCTAAAAACAGCCGAAGATGCTTTGGAGTCAGGCGAATCAGTCGATACATACTCAATCGAAAGTTCAGTTGATACACTGGAAAAGAGTTTCAACAACCGGATAATCCTCACAAAAAAACATTTACAAGAATATGAGAAAAAACGAACCGAGTCCCAGTCCCGGAAAGAACCGGGTAGCAGCGCGCCGGATGCAGAACCAAAAACCGAATCATCCGCGTGGCTTAATGATACAACTAAAAATTATGCATCAGTGATACCAAAAATGTACAACTACATCAATATCCTTGAACAAAAATACACTCACTGTCAGCCTGAAGTTTCAAACAACGGAGATTATCTTGGAAACAAGACATGGAAAGTCGATCTCCTTGATTACGGTATTCGCGGCACAGTCAAAGATGGGGCATTCAAAATACCGCTTGTTTTTGAAACATACTGGTACCCATTAAACAGTGTGCTGGAAGCCGCACAGTTTGTGCAGTCGCAGGCGAATGAGGTTGGCAAAAGCCAGTACAAGAGCCTGTGTCTTATCAACGATGTATGGGACGATAAAATCAAGGAGTGGGTTAAAGATTTCGTTCATCAGCGCATGTCGCTGTTCTTGTATGAACTGGAAAATGACACGCTCACCTATAAAGACAAATCAGAAATCACAGAACGGTTCGAGTTCTGGCATTCCAATACTATATTTAAAGCACCTATTGAAGAGGAGATAAAAATTCTTATCGAGAAAATGGAATATTTCACAGTAAATGATGTCATGGGAATGTTTGGGTTCAACACAAAAGGAGCAGAGGCGTATCTCTATGACCTGATGAAAAAAGGAGAGATCATTGACGTTGGGCTTGACAGTCCAAAATATACGAAGGTTAAACATCGTGAGCAGTAGTGCAAAAGCAATACAACAATTCAATGACCATTTACATCGGAAAATTGTGAAAAAATATATCTGCATATCGATATGCTTTTACATGATGGATTTATTACATCGGTTATATTTAAGTGAATTCTATATTAATAAGTTCAGAAATTCCCCATAACGCTCACACAAATAATATATGATTATACTTTCATAACTTAATCAGTTGCATCAAACACAACATATCATAACCAATTCAAAGGATGTGAAACAATCAAAATACTCGCCATTTCTGACGCTCATGGAGACTATTCCAAAGTTGGACCGATCTTAAAACTAAAGCAGGTCAACGACATTGACTTGATCCTTATTGCAGGAGACATCACAGACTTCGGTCCGGACGAATATGTAACAAAATTGCTTAACATGTTTAAAACACCCATAATGGCAATACCCGGAAACTGTGATCCAAAAACCATACTCAAGGTACTGGACAATTCAAAAGCCGTCAACCTTCACAACACATCTAAACGCATCGGCAATATCACATTTATCGGTCTTGGAGGCTCGAACCCGACACCATTTGACACACCTTTTGAACTGCAGGAAGATGAGATCGAAAGTAATCTTGAAAAAATGATAACGGAAACGGAAAATGATCCGAACAGCAATACGATTGTATTGCTCACTCATGCACCGCCATACGGTACTGTTGACGAGATACAAATTGGACATGTCGGAAGTACTGCTATTGAGAAATTCGTTGGCAGGGTTGACCTGATCGTCTGCGGGCATATCCATGAAGCAAAAGGTGTAATGAAAGTCGGTAAAACCGTTGTTGTAAATCCGGGGATGGTCTCTGAAGGCAATGGAGCAGTCATAACCATAACTAATGAGAATCATGGAAATGTACAGATAGATACTGAACTAATAGATACATAACATTGATAATTGGTGGATTTGGGGGACAATACTACGAACTGGATATATGACCTTGGTCTTGATGCGACATTAATTGATCTGCTCCAAAAATTGGGGCTCTCTTTCCTGATTGGAATTTTGATCGGCATCGAGCGAGAGCACCGTCGGGTGAACAAAAAAATATCCAGTGGTGTCAGGACATTTGTTCTTGCATGTATAATCGGCATGTTAGCAACGTTTGTATCAGAATTGATAGGTATAGAAATATTGCTCATCACTGCAATTTTCTTCGCAGCATTATCCATCATAATAGCGTACACAACAAACATTGTTTATGGAAAAGCCGGCATAACAAATTCAATTGCCCTTTTTTGCACCTTTCTGTTAGGAATACTGGTAGCAATGGATTATCACCTATTTGCAATCGTCAGTGCAGTTGTATTGACATTCCTATTAGTTGAAAAAAGGCCGTTGCATAGTTTTGCGCAACATCTGTCTGATGATGATATACTAAATGCTGTTCGCTTCCTCGCAGTAGCATTCATATTGTACCCCATAATGCCGAATGAGGTGCTATTTGGAATTGTGAACCCAAGGTCTGTAATTCTTATTGTTGTACTTGTATCACTGATAAGTTTTTCCAGTTACATATCCCTTCGAAAATTTGGAACACGAGGGGGAATATCATATTCAGGTCTGCTTGGAGGTTTTATTAACAGCGAAGCAACAACCGGCGCTCTTTCTTCCATGTCAAAAAACAGATCAACTCTGATAGATGCGACATACATAGGAATACTATTGACAAATACTGCAATGCTGGTCAGAAACCTGATAATTGCTCTAATTGTTGACCCAAGTGGCAGATTTGCACTTTTGATGCTACCGCCACAGTTGATATTAATAATTGCTTCGTTGTTCATTACTTTCCTCAAACGAAAAACATTTGACACCACAGATGAGCAGCTCAAGATCAATTCACCATTTGCACTTGGTCCGGCTTTTAAATTTGGTGCAGGTTTCACCATAATCCTGATCATTGCAACAATTGCAAACGATGTTGCAGGTCCGATTGGAATATACGCAATGGCACTTGGAGGATTTGTCAGCAGTGCAGCTGTCACAGTGTCAATGGCAACACTTGCAGTCAATGGTAGCATATCGTTTTCGACCGCAGCACAGGCAGCTGTTCTTGCAAGCATAGTTAGCACGTCTGCAAAGGTAGCATTAATAAAGATGTCAGGTTCTGATGAATTGTTTATGCGAGCAAGGAATACGTTTGTGCTACTTGGTCTCATCGGAGCGGTCGCACTTGCAGGATGGAGCTATTATAGGTATCTGGCCGTATTTTGATGTGCCAACATCACGAAACGGCTAGCATAGATAACGTTATTAAATATTAAAGACTTTTATTATTCTGGTGTCTGTATGAGAATCAAAACAATCATTGTATTTTTAATGTTAATAGCAACATCAGTTTTTTTTGCAGGTTGTATAGGTGATGATGATCCTGTTATTGAGGAAACGATCCCTGTAATAAATGAAACTCCTGAAGAAGTTGAAATTGAAGAAATACCAGTCGAAGAACCGGAAGTTGTAGAAGAAATACCTGCGGTTGATCCACAAACATATACGATACGAATGGAGCATTATATGGTCAGAATACCGTCACCATTTGAAATCAATAGAGGCGATACCGTTGTCTGGAGAAACAATCAGGATCCAAAAAGATATCTAACAGTTGTGAGTGAAAATGGACTATGGGAAAATACTACATTGGGCTATCGTCAAACATTATTATATACTTTTAACGAATCTGGCACATACAATTTCAGTGTAATAGGTCAATCAAGAATGAGTGGCTCCATTGTAGTCAACTAATCCAAATACAACCATAAACTATCAAATCCGATACAAATGAATACCAAAACCATAACAGAAGGTACGACAGAGGTTTTGGTACCAATTCCACCGGAGGGCGTATCATTCCCTCCATCTGCAGCACCTGTTTTTTATAATCCGGAGATGGAACTTAATCGCGACATCAACGTTGCGACCAATGCTGCTTTTGTAAATCGTCTGATTTTAAAGTTACAATTACAGCGCGATATTGTACTGGCAGACATCACCTATGTTGATGCATTATCAGCATCAGGTATTCGAGGGATCAGGGTTGCGAATGAGATTGGCATCTCTGCTGTTTTGAATGACTGGAACGAGGATTCATATGATCTTATTGTTAAGAATATCGAATTGAACAACCTATCTGAAACTACAACTGCATCCCACAAAGATGCAAATGTTCTGCTTCATGAAAAAAGGTTTAATATCGTAGACCTCGACCCTTTCGGCACACCAACCACATTTTTAAATGCTGCAGCGCGCTCGGCTGTACATTTGCTTGAAGTCACGGCAACTGATACGGCGCCCCTTTGCGGTGCGCACTTAAACTCAGGCATAAGGAAATATTCTGCTGTGCCCCTTAATACCGAATATCATAGCGAGATGGGAATACGTATACTTCTTGGCAAGATTGCGCGCGAACTTGCAAAACATGAAAAGGCAATGACCCCATTGCTATCTCATGCTACACGCCACTATGTCCGCACATATGTGCAGGTACAAAAAGGTGCAAAACTGACTGATAATACCCTTAAAGAGATGGGGTTCATCTCAAATTGTTCTGATTGCGGATATCGGGAATCGGTGTTTGGGCTGGCTGTTCACATCAACAAGGAATGTCCGATATGCGGCAGCACAACCGAGATTGCAGGTCCGCTATGGCTTGGGCAATTGCACGAAGTGACGTTTTGTGATGAGGTTCTGCTTGAATTCGAAAAACGACATCTTAAAACGAAAGAGAAAGCTATGAAAATTATCACTCTTTGTAGGGACGAACTCAATATTCCAATGTTCTACGACCAACATGTTATCTGCAAACGTCTGGGAATTTCTGCATCAACCATAGATTCGCTGATAAGTGCACTCAAAAAGCATGGATACAAAGCGTCACGAACACATTTTGATGGCATATCTTTTAAGACCAACGCCGAAATTACCGATATTGAAAGAATAATGCTGGGCGAAAGATTGGGTTAATTCGCTGAACATTGTCGTTTTTTTGCATTTTACCTTTGACATATCACAACCAATACAGAAAGTAATATATAATATAGTGTCTAATTTGATATATATTGCAACATGATAAGTGAACTAATGGAGAGTAAAGTAAAACATGGCTGAAGAATATGCAAAACAATTATTTTTACAGGAAAAACCCACACTTGCACTGCTAGCGATCAGTTCATCCACAAAGACCTATGCATCTGTGATAACAAAGGAAATCAATTCAACGTTTGCACATACAACCAAGATATTATCAAAAATGAAAGAGCACGGGCTTGTTGAATTTACAGTAGAGGGGCGGGTAAAGTATGTTGAACTTACCGATCACGGAATGAACGTTGTTGGTGCATTAAAAAACCTAATCATTGCAATTGGGGAAGAACCAGGTGCAAAAAGCATCAATGCTTCTGTATCACCTGACAAACAATCGTCCACATCAGAAATGTCAGATACATCATCATCTCAAGCTATTCAAAAAAAGATAGACCAGCTAAGTTCAAAAATTGAATCAATTTATGATACAGCAATTGAGAATGGAGCAGATAAAAATGCAATGTCGCTTAAACTTGGACCGTTTAATCGAGACATTGCAATGACCGAAAAAATGATTGAATCTTCAAATTATCAGATCGACGAGTCTGTTATCAATTCGCTTAATGATGTGCGTGCTCGTATCGAATCCATTCTCAATCAATAATTTGGCATTAAATTGTTATACCCGATCAATAATTTGAATACTAATTTACTAGAACTTATCAGTATCCGATAATCATGAGATCAATAATATTACTTTTAAAAATATATGGCAGCCGTGACCGTGCTGTTCGTTCGTTCGAAGCTGTGATAGCTAATGATATCAAAAATATTGATGCATCAGCCCGTATCCATGTAACCAACGATGGCTGGGTGCAGATTGACATAACAGGTGAAGACGATGAGTTCTGTGCTAATTATTTGATGACAAAATACGGTGCACCAGTCAAAGAAGCAGAGGTTGGGGAAGTCTACAAAGGATACATTGATTTAATCGAAGAAGATGGAATCATTATTGATGTAGGAATCAAGGTCAACATAACCCTTGATGGACTTAAACCATTGGGAACAGGGGACGTCAAACAGATCGCATCACGTTTTGGAATCATACCACACCTTCCGGTTTCTATTGAAATTGTCAAGGTTGGTGATGATACAAAGGTTTGCTTTACAAAGAAACAGGTTGACCTGTGGTGGAAATTTAAAAAATCCGGCACTGACAGGGTTATAGCAAATGCTGCTACACGCTCTGAATTAAAGGCTGCAGTAAAAAAGACAGGACATGCCAGGGATATTTACGGAATCGAGCGCATCGGAGTATTGGAACATGCAATCGTCTGCCGCGAAAATACTGACGGACCCGGGATTGTAGCCGACATTGGTCCATTGTTAAAATCTGAACTTGGGGTTATAATAAAACATGCATAATCTCATCTGACGATCTTATACGAAGGGTTTAATCCTGCATTACAAACAGACAATGTTTATAACCATTTCCAAAACATTCTGTCTCCTTGATAGTGCAGTTGAGCCCCAATTTCCCATAAATAATTCCTTCGAGAAGCCCTTCATCAAAAGAACAAAGTGTTTTGCCAACAACAGGCATTGATTTGCAGTCGAAACATTCGTAAACAATGACTGTCAATGGATTCATGCTAATGACAGACATGTCACCCATATTGTGTGTTTTCCAGAAATGTGATGTATCCTTGAGCACACCATCAAGATCAGTTGATTTAAAGTTTACAGATATACTTTCACCTATATCTGCACCAATCTTTTTCATGATAGGCTCATGATTGATCCCATATGCTTCAAAACCAAATCGGATGGCGTGAAAAATTGATTTTAAGAAACTACATTCACCATCACTGGAAGATGCGACTCTTTGTATAATATTGTTATAATGTTTTATGATAGGTTCTTGCGAACAAGCCATGTATTGAGAATTCAGGTTATATATCTTTTTTCGCTTGTCATTGGGATCAATTTTCTCTTCGAGCAAATCACATGATTTAAGGTCAGTAATGTGCACTGAAATTGTTGATTTTGCTTTTCCGGTATGTTTTACAATTTCATCGAACGATCTTGAGCCGGTTTTCAGGAAATCCAATATTTTAAGTTTGACAGGACCATTTAATGCAATGAAACCATTGTCTGTAGAAAATAATGCAGTGTGGTTTCCAGCTCGTTTCATAGTGATAAATAATAAGGTGCAATATATATATAAATGTTCGTTCGCAAATAGCCGAATTGAATTTATGTGAACATTTCTATAGTTAAAGATAATCTATTGTATGCGTTGATCATTAGTTAAAAGTTATTGGACACAATCCGAGAAAATTCTCTCTTCGGTCGATTTGACTCGAACTTTATACTTATAAAATCTATACTATGAAAAAAGCAATCCTAATACCGGTTGAAGATGCAGAATCTACAAGGTCA
>DQIO01000105.1 GCA_020793555.1 Methanosarcinaceae archaeon
TATTCGGACGGGATGAACAGGATTTACAGGATGCAACGCCGCATCGAAATCCTGTCCATCCTGTAAATCCTGTCTGAAATTTAGCTGAATGTTTAGACAAACTAAAACTCAATTAAGGAGTCATACATCATGACAACAATAGAAATGGATGCTGAGAATGACAAAACAACCAAGAACTTTGACAGGTACAAATTCACGAATGGAACTGTAAACGGAAGCGTTTACCTTCCAAAAGGTATCAGTAAGGTCAAGGTTACAATCGAATATGAATGAGTGGTTGAAGGTGGTGGAAAATTATGGATAAAATCGAGATAATAAAAATAATCGAAGAAATAAGAAATGGGGCATCTTCAGAGATGGTTGAAAGTAATCAATTAGACCTCAAACGATATCCAGATAGTTCCAGCCACGAAAATCATAAAAAGAAACTCTCATCCCTTCTTCGGGAATACGCTGTTGCCTTCGCCAACGCAGAAGGCGGGACGCTTCTGTTTGGAATAGAAGATAATATCTCTGGCACAGATGCCATTACAGGATGCCATAATTACAACATCGATGAAATGCGAAGAATGGTATTTGACGGCACAAAACCTCCCATCATTGCAGAGATCGAAGAGATTTTGCAACCCGAAGGAATGTTAATTGCAGTCAAAGTACCAAAAAGTCCCAGAATCCATTCCACATCATCCGGAAAAAAGTATCAGAGAGTCGGGAAAGAGAACAGACTCATCTTTCCTGAAGACGAAACAAGCCTCAAAGTCGCAAAGGGATATGATTACACAGCAGGATACCTGCTTGATGTCGGAATAGAATCAATTGACCCCCTTGAAGTAGCAAGACTTCGCAACTGGATAGAAAAATACACCCCTGCATCGGAAATCCTGAAACTCGATGACACGGACCTGCTCAAATCACTTGGAATAATACAAAAGATCGATGGAGAAGATAGACTTACCATAGCAGGACTCATGCTGCTTGGAAAAGAACAGGTAATCAAAAATAACATGCCTCAAAACGAGATAATCCATTTCAGGTTTGAAGAAAACGATGTTGACCCCGTCCAGAGCACCTACATGAAGTTGCCCCTTCTGAAATCAATTGAAAAAGTATGGGACTTCATCGAACCATTCAATTCAGTTCACCTCATAAAAGATGCATTTTTAGAAACTCCAATACCAAGTTTCCCTGAAGACGTTGTAAGGGAAGCCCTCCTAAACGCTGTAGTCCACAGAGACTATACACTTTCTGATTCCATCTATGTGAGAATGTTCCCTCACAAACTTGAGATATCAAGTCCGGGTTCTTTCATTGGTGGTGTAACGCCGCACAATGTTCTCACCCATCCGCCTGTCAGGCGCAATCCGCTTCTGGCAGAAATATTTCAGCACATTGGCGCGGTAAATCGTGGGGGACTCGGTGTGGACAGAATGTACCGCAGGCTCCTTTCTTATGGTAAGTTGCCGCCCGAGTATCCAGATATTAATGGTGCTGTAGAAGTCATACTCAGAAACGGCACTTTCGATGAAGCAATGGCGAGATTTATTGGTAAAAAAGCGAATGGAGGTCATGGTTGGAGGCTTGAAGAACTGATAATTTTGCACCATTTGAGAAGAAATGATAACATATCAACACAAGATGCCTCTGAGATTCTTCAGCGAACACAGAAAGAAGCCTCTGAAACGCTTAGTTTAATGGAAGGTGTTTTCCTTGAACGAGTTGGAACCGGAAAAGGAACGTATTATCAGTTGACTCATGAAACATTGTCTTCTATAGGGGAAAAGGAGAAATATACTCGGATAAAGGGTTTGTCAGAAAAGCAAAAAATCCAATTATTGAAGAATTACATTGAAACTAATGGGAAGGTTACAAACGAAGAGTCGAGGAATGTCTGTGGTGTCAATAGAGATCAAGCAAAGAGACTAATTCGAAAATTGATTGACGAGGGATTTATCAGGCAGAAAGGGAAAGGACGAGGGGCATATTATGAAAAATGAGCAAATGCCCATTAAAAATGGGCGCGCCCATTTATTTAATTAAGCGCGCCCGTTTTAAATGGGCGTGAACGATTAAAAATTAATATAATTCCCTACAAACTGATAAACACCAGATCGTCTATTATAAAAACTCAAATGATATATTCGGACGGTATAAACAGGATTTACAGAATGCAACGCCGCATCGAAATCCTGTAAATCCTGTCAAAAATATTGTCTAAATGTTCAGACAAACTAAAACCCAATTAAGGAGGCGTAAACCATGACAACAATAGAAATGGATGCTGAGAATGACAAAACCACCAAGAACTTTGATAGGTACAAATTTACGAATGGTGCTGTATGCCACTTATTTTTCAATATATGAATTCAGCGAATTTAAAGCATAATTGTCTAAGATATAATAAATATAGGAAACAATAAAAGAATTGAACAAAAGTGGTGAGCAATGATGGCAATTCCAATCAGTATTAAACAACTACTCGAAAGTAATTTGATCGAGTCTGAGCGGATTGAATTAAAAGAAGGTTTCAATCCAGAAACAATTCTTCATTCAATGTGCGCTTTTGCCAATGATTTTAATAACTGGGGTGGAGGATATATTTTATTGGGTGTTTCAGATAATCGCGAAATAATTGGTCTGGAAGAAAAACAAGTTGATAGCATTATGAAACAACTTATAGATTTATCGAACAAAGTACAATACCCCTATTTTCCAATCATTGAGCCTGTCAGGCATTCAGGTAAAATGGTCATTGTTTTATATTGTCCCGGGGGGCCTGCACGACCTTATAAGGCACCAAAAACATTGGGCAAAAAATCCGAATACAGATATTTTATCCGCCATTCATCAGCAACGGTCATTGCAAATACTGAAGAGGAAAAGGAATTAATTGGAATGTCCAATCAAATACCTTATGATGATCAAATTAACCCAAAAGCATCTATTGAAGACCTTGATTTGCAATTGATAAAAGTTTTTTTACGTGATATTAATTCAGATTTAGATCCCGGTAATTTGAGTTTTGAAGATCTATGCAAAAGCCTGAATATTGTGGATGGTCCAAAAGAATTCCTGAAGCCAAAAAATATTGGTCTTTTGATGTTTTCACAAAATCCTGAAAAATATATAAAGACTCCATGGATCGAAGTAACTGTTTTTCATGACCGGATTGGCGATAAATTCGAAGAGGAAAAGTTTGAAGGTCCTATTTCATCTCAAATAAAGATGGCATTGCAGTACATTAAAAATTCTGTTATTCGCGAAAGAGTCCAGAAAGTAAATACACAGGCTGAAGCAATACGTTTTTTCACATATCCTTATACTGCAATTGAAGAATCATTGGTAAATGCGGTATATCATAAGAGCTATGAAATCGATGCGCCTATTGAAGTGCGAATTGAACTTGACAGGATAGACATAATAAGCTATCCAGGCCCTCTTCCACCGCTTAATAAAGATAATATTAACGATGAGATTGTAATATCAAAAAGATACCGAAACAGGCGAATTGGAGACTTTTTGAAAGAATTGAAATTAACTGAAGGCAAGAACACGGGATTTCGAAAAATAAAAGCGGCTATGAAATATAATGGCTCGCCAAAACCTGTTTTTATAACTGATGATGAGCGGATGCAGTTTATCACGCGGTTGTTGATACATCCGAATTTTAAAAATGAGCCGATAAATGAGCCGATAAATGAGCCGATAAATGAGCCGATAAA
>DQIO01000104.1 GCA_020793555.1 Methanosarcinaceae archaeon
CCGGACAACTGGATCATTTAAATCAATCAAAAATATTCACCTCGTGAGTCACACACCTAATGTAATGTATTGTAATATTAATATTTGGTTGCTCGCTTAACGTCAAACTTTCTGTGTCTATAATATCAATCTATGATATCACGTATATTGCACACACTATTTTTAACATGCGCCATAACATCTCCCCTCGTCTTTTCGGTACACAGTACTGATGTTACAGGTTCGTTCACATCCGCCAAATATCCAATGTTTGGAATATCCGTAACAGGTTCCCTGTGCAATCCATTCATTGCCTGTTCATCGATTACCACACGATTTTTGGCATAAATAACCGCCCGCGCCGCAAACTGCTTTGCCACAGGGCGCACTTGTAGTTCCGGCGAAAGTTCACCTGCAAATGCATTGACATGAGCATCGAACAAATTGATACCTGTTGCAAGTTCAACGCTGTCCATGCTGCCCTGAAATCTTGCATTGACCTCAATGACAATAGGACCGCTGTCTCCCAACATGAAATCAACACCATTTGAGCCAACCAAACCTAACTTTAAGATAAGTTCTTCCGAGATCCCGCACAACTTTTCTGCATAAGGTGTTTCGTATGGCGTGATATTTCCACAATATGCGAACGGCAGTCCCGTAAGCCACGGCACACCTATCATTTGCTCATTTACAGCAACTGCGACCGCAGTTTGCTTTGTCGATATTACAGAAACACTCACAGGAACGCCGGATACAAATTCCTGAATTAGCATGTCATCCACACTGATACCAAAATCCATGTCCACACCCATACTTGATATTTCATCAAGATATGAATTCAGTTCACCCACATCCCTTGCCACTCGATTAAGTATTCCACCGCCGGCACATTTTGGTTTTACCATGACAGGATAATTAACAGAATCAATATCAGTAATATCATGTGTCCGCGGATGCGGCATTCCCATTGAAGCCAGTTTTTTTGCAAATCTTTCCTTATCGGAAACTTCCTGCATGACACCGGGAGAGTTATTCAATATCGGGAACGGCAGATCGGTCAAATCCATCATCTCAAAACCTGAGCCCAGAACAATGGCATCAAAATCCACTCCAAAACTATCGATTAGTTCCACAATCCTTTCGCGAGTGATGGACTTTACGTCCACCGTCTCAGCAGAGTCGAACACTCTTGATGCAGCAGCGCATTCCACAAGGTCAGAATCAGTAAATGCATCAATGGAATAAACGTTATATCCGGCACGTCTGGCAGAACAAACGATATTGCGGGTACTGTATCCGATCACTAAAATATCTTGCATGCTTTTCATTTTTCCGCACAATGAATCCTTACGTGTTTTCACCCGACAGGGCAAACAGACCGTAATCTGTTTTAATCACCGGTATCTCACTGCCTGACTGTGCCGCAAATGATACAGGTTTCCTGATCGTCACCGTTTCATAAGTAATTGGGTCAAGCACCATGATTGCATCATCTTCAACTGCAACCAGCACAACCATTACCGCATCATCAATACTTGCAATACGATTTGCACCTTTCATCTCGTCCGCTGTTGCCATGAACCTTGAACCGTTTGACATATCAATACCGACTGTTCGTTTGCCGGAATTTTTTATCTGAATAACTTTGTCCTTAAGGTGAATGATGTCACCTGACATGAATTCAGGCAATCGCATTGAAAATGTTATCCTGTAGATGTCTTTTCCATCTTTTTGTCCGAACAGGGTTGGTGACTCGGAAAAACTGCCCCCCATTTCTTCAATTATCGCGCGGCATATATGCCGACCTGAATTATTTGAACCAAGGAATAGGTCGGCACCTTCCTTGATGTCAATTGAATCAGTTATGAAAGCCAGCCGGTCGCCTTTTTTCTGCATCCGCCGCACAACCTCATTAGCAATGTCGATGCACTTCATTTTCTCATCACTCGTCGGCACCCTGTTTGTTGCACGTATCTGTAGTGTCCCTTCAAAATAGCCGCCGGATATCCTGCTGCACATATCACATGCCTCGCGAACGATACGCACCTCGGTATTAAGTTCCTGATGCACAGGCTCATCCTTGACAAACGCATCAACCTCCACGCGCGCGCGGTACATGTATGGCGTGAGTTTACGCGGCTCAACATATATCTCGATGTTTTCCGCAAGATTATGAATCGAGAGGGCATCCTCCACGGTTTGTATCACATTGTCATCCACGGTGCCTACATTCACCCATTTGCCCCTGTCAAAACGTGCGCCGCATTTCTGGCATGTTTTTGCATGGAGCACCAGAGGCAGTTCTGCAAGTACAATATTTTCAAAAAAACAGTCTTTACAGACGTTATCAAAGAGTTTGTCAGTCTCTTTTCCGCATTTAGGGCATGGTGGTAGGTTCATTGTGTGTCATTTTATAGAGTTATTGCATATAAGCCTCTTGTGTTGATGAGATTTACTGAATCGTTTACGGTCTAAAGTTCCAGAAAATTCCCATTCAATTTCAACCACTCCTTCCTTTTGTCATAATCCGGCAAAATAGTAGCAAGTATTTCCCAGAATTTGTGTGTGTGATTTTTCTCCTTTAGATGAACAAGCTCATGCACTACCACATAAAGAACGGCGCTACCACCACACACGAAGTGCAGCGCTGTGCCTCACTACTGCCCGGAATGTGCATCAAGTTACCAGATGCCGGCGTGGTTGCGTGTATTGTTGTAAAAGTGGGATTTGCGAGTTGGCGGAAGCAGTGGAACGCGCCGCCTACGGCTCTGTTGTTGTTTCGGCCTATTTTTACTTATCTGGCTTTGAGCACGCCCGCCTGTGATCGAGACTGCGCTGTACCGGCGGCGGGCTCGGTGCAGCAAAAAATCTGCGCACATTCTTCGCAGTTAAAAGCGGAATTCCCCATTCAGTTTTATGTGGTGTTTCACCTCTATAATCGATTATTTTGTCCAAAAATGCATCAATTTTCTTCACTTCCCACCCCTCCGGCAGCGCGCCGAGTTCAGTCATCTTATATCCATCGGGAATCTCATCATCCATTCATATAACACCAGCCCAGTTTTTGTCAGTATAACAGAAAGATTGTGGCGCAACAAAATCAGGGATGACATCTTTTGGGTTTATGGGATCAAATGATTTGACTTCTCCAATTTCAATGGCAAATCCCTTCTCCTTTCCTCTAAAATAATCGAAAAAATCATCCTCATCAATTCCTGAAAAGTGTTTGCATTCACTCCATATTTGTTCGGGATGCTTTTCAATGATATTTTTTATCGAAAATGCGCCTACAATTCTTTTTACAGGAGACGAGGAATAAATATAAACCATATCTAAATCGCGGTTTTTGAACACCGATTTGCGGAATTCATATTTTTTATTACCTTCTATAATTTGACTCGCATATTTCGGTTTAATTGACAGTAAAACGTTCATCTATTCCACCTCTCGCAACTCAGGTTCCATCTTACTTGACATCCCAATAGCCGCCTTTTGCTGGCCCAACTCGTCCGATTACCCCTTTTTGCACCAATTTTTCAAGATATTCTTTCACGGTGTACTCATTGATTTCAAGAACTTCAGCAATGCGTTTTCTTGAAATGCGCGAGTCTTTTCTGATTTCGTTCAATATTTTTTCTTCAAGACCCGTTAAGATTTTCTGGGGGGTTTTCTGGGGGGTTTTTAGGGGGGTTTTCTG
>DQIO01000103.1 GCA_020793555.1 Methanosarcinaceae archaeon
CATCTGTCTTAACCCCTTCTGTCCCGCGACATTGTGTTGTTGACATGACACTAGTCTTTCACCCGATTGCCAACTTCGTACTTTCATCGATTGTCTTAAATGATGCTTATTTGTCCGTTCATTAGTACGCTACGCGCTGAGCTGAAGCGTTCCGCTCTCGGACACCGACGAGGGTGTCCTTCGCTACACTGCCAATCAAATTAAAGGATTGGTCACTGGATTTTGTTCTATCTAATTATTGTTTATGGGATTAACAGGAATGATTTTTCTGTAACGAATGCCTTGCCCACACAAAACAGCGAAGAGACAACATTTGAATATCGGATTGTACGTCCTGATGGATCCATACGGCACGTATATTCACCTGCCGAAGTTGTACGTGACAGTAATAGTAATGTTGTCAAGATATATGGGACTGCACTTGATATTACTGACCGAAAGAATGCCGAAGAATCGCTTAAAATATACGCAGAGGAACTTGCAGATTCAAACAAAGAACTCAAATCTCTTGATACAATGAAGAATGACTTCTTATCCAATGTCAGCCACGAACTCAAAACACCTCTAATTTCCATCAAAGGTTTCAGCGAAGTTATGCAGGGTGAGTTGTATGGTCCGCTAAACGACCAACAGAAAAAGGCAATGAGTACAGTTGTTCGTAATTGTGAACGGCTGGATCGGTTAATCAATTCATATTGTACCTGACTGTTAAAAAGGCAGGTAAAGACACATATATGTTTGTTCCGGTGAATATCCCTGCGGTCATAGATAATGCTATTATTGACATATCTCCACAAGCCAACAGTAAGTAATTGACAATTGAACAGGATATTGCGCCGGATTTATTATCGATAAACGGGGATATGGACAAATTGGATCAGGTTTTTACCAATCTTATCGAAAATGCGACAAAGTTTACTCATAACGGGGGTAAAATAACAGTTAAAGCATATAATGAAGATGAGAATGTCCACATCACAGTGAGCGACACCGGAATCGGTATTTCAAATGAGGTGATTTCCAATATATTTGATAAATTTTATCAGGTCGATGCCTCAACTACGCGAAGATATGGGGGGACTGGAATTGGCCTGTATATCAGCAAACTCATTGTTGAAGTTCACAACGGTGAGATATGGGCCGAAAGTGAAGAAGGAGTAGGGACAACGTCCCATGTTGTGTTGCCGAAGTGATTTAAGGGACTTGTCTGAATTATCGTATTAATGAGATTCTTTACAGAATAGGTTAACTGCGATGTGTGCATAAATTCAACAGTTGCGATGGAGCGCAACCATTATATGCAATGCCGTACTCCTATGTATTGAAACAAGAAGGTTGAAGATCATACAACTTATTCTATTAATACCACCCACCCAAAATGTGTGGTCTCCACTCTTTTTTGTATCATATATAGAAAAGGTGGTCTATTTTCAATATTATCCTGTCAAATTTGGGTTAGAAAGTGGTATGATTCAATGAAGTACAAAAGCGACGATGTGGACATCCACGATGATTATGGTGTTAAGGAGACTTCACACGATAGTCCTGCCAACGCCACCTCAAATAAAATGACAATCCGGGTCATGTTAGCTGTAGGACTAACAATTGCTATCATGATTGCCTCTATGTTTTTGGTCATTGCTGACGTGGCGCAGAATAATATTATGGCGCAAGTGCATAAACAAGCTGAAGTTTCTTATGAACATGATCTTGTTACAAGACAGTGGAATGCTCAATATGGGGGGGTGTATGTTGAAAAGACCGAAGGTGTTGTGTCAAATCCATATCTCAAAGATCTTGGCGTAAATTCTGATATTGTCAGCATCGATAATAAAACATATACACTCAAGAATCCGGCACTTATGACAAGAGAAATAGGAGTAATTGCAAGTGATGGCGAGATTCTTGATTTTCATCTCACGAGTCTATACTTTGTAAATCCAGACAATGCACCGGATGAATTTGAAAAAGAAGCACTTATGTCATTCGAGAAAGGGACCAAAGAAGCTTCCACCATAGTAACACAAAATGGTTCAATGGTATATCATTACATAGCACCTTTTTACGTTAATGAAGGGTGTTTTAGTTGTCATAAAGGTTATAATGTTGGAGACGTTAGAGGCGGAATAAGTATCTTTGTGCCAATGGACGAAGCATACAATGCAATCCAAACTACAAAGAAAAACCTATTGGTAATAAGTATTTTACTGATAATTGGTGTGGAATTACTTATCTATTTCTTGATTGCTAAGCCGATCTATAATTTAAGGTTAGAAGCAATGAAAATAGGTAGAGGGGATCTTAAGTATAGGATACCTATTCGTAGAAATGACGAGATCGGGTTACTTGGTAGCACATTTAATAGAATGGCTTTTAATATGGCGGAAAATATTCAAGATCTCCATGAGTCTGAAGAAAAATATAGTTCAATTTTCATGGAAGCACTGGAAGGAATTGTGTTAACCGATGTTGAATCTGGAACAATTTTTGATTCGAATCCTGAATTTGAACGTCTGATGGGGAGAAAACTTGAAGATCTCAAAAAGATGAAGATTTGGGAATTAGTCCCTCCTGAAAAATTCGGATCATTTAAGACGAATTTCGATGAAATTGTAAGAGATGACTCCATTTGCTCACAAGAACTTAATTTACAAAAACCTGATGGAGAGTTTGTCCCTATAGAGCTTGTGAGCAAATCGGTGTTGATTCATAGAAACAAATATATTTTGAGCATGGTCGGCGACCTAACAGAACGGAAGCGTGCTGAAAAAGAACAGAAAGAATATGCAGAGGACTTAGAACGTTCCAATGAACTCAAAGTCCTTTTTGTTGACATTATGCGTCATGACCTGCTAAATCCGGCAGGCATTGTTCAGGGATATACTGAAATATTGTTTGATATGGAATATGATGAGAAAAAGATTGATTTCTTGCAGAAAATTGAGAAACATAATAAAAAACTCATCGATCTAATCGAAACCACAGCCAGATTTGCAAAGTTGGAGTCTGTAGAGGAACTTGAATTTGGTGCAATGGATATCGCAGCCATGTTCAAAATTGTTGTGGACAATTTGAGACCACAAATTGAGGATAAACATATCACACTTGAATTCAAGGCTGAGGGGATATATTCGGCAAATGTTAACCCAATGTTCGAAGAAGTTTTTGTGAACCTGTTATCAAATGCAATTAAGTATAGTCCTGAAAAAAGCAAGGTCATTATAGATATAATTGATGCAGACGAGAACTTGAAAGTAACAGTAACCGACTTTGGAGAAGGGGTTTTGGATGAACACAAGACAATGCTGTTTGACAGGTTCCAACGTGTGAATAAGGTTGCTGTGAAAGGTTCGGGGCTTGGTCTTGCAATTGTTAAACGAATTGTTGAACTGCACGGGGGAGAGGTCGGTGTGGAGGACAATCCTGGCGGAGTTGGGAGTGTATTCTGGGTGACTGTGGGAAAAGCATGAGGCAAGATATATAAAAAGGCACATAATAAATAGATTAACTCTTTAGTGTCTCGTCAACAACACAATGTCGCGGGATGGAAGGGGGCAAGACAGATGCAAAAAACTGTGCGAACGCGCGCAAGAGCGTGGCACGTTCCTACACCATT
>DQIO01000102.1 GCA_020793555.1 Methanosarcinaceae archaeon
CTATCTATTTATGAACTATTCAATCTACCGACAACGTTTATGCATAGCTGAATAGTTACGTTCTCTTTAACATTGTGTGGGCAACATTACTATTCCAGATATGTTTTCAAACATGGAAATCACATTTCCTGAATTAATAGATCGGATGAACATTATTGACAGGATATGAGTGGTCCGCCCCATCCTGTAAATCTTGTTCATCCCGTCGAATATTTGCCCACTCAATGTTGGGGATAACCTTCTAATTTCAAATAGAACAATCACATTTACGCAAATATCTTAACAGCTATGCAAATACGTTTACTCAATAGCGCACTCAAGCAGTTTCACATCGATCTTATCGCCGTTTTTGACCTTGAATATCTTTGCCGCATTACCGCAATTGATTGAGATCTCCAAAAACCCGTGGCTTCCAATCAGGGCAAGCGCATCTCCGTCTTCGACTAGACCATAGGTCTGCAACAGGGGAATCTCGCATCCAAAAATGAAAAGTTCTGTTCCAAAGTCTGCTTTATCAAGAACAACATCTCTCGGGATATTGGTGATTACATTTCCAAAATCATCAATAAATACAATCTCTCCTGAAATAGCACCCTCGCTCACCTCAATCATTTCAAAGTCAAGGTCAACAAAGTCGTTGATCCTTTTGCCAACGTCTTCGATTCGGACAATTCCTTTTGGACGTGTGCCGGATAAGAGATTCGATAATATGGAAATTGGATTGAATCCTGTATGGTTCGTTTCCAGCAGATGTGCGCTCACAGGTGCAAATATATCCCTGCCGTGAAAAGTGGATGACACGTCGTGAAACAGTTTTGTGTTTGTTATCTCATACGCTTCAAGCTCTCCTACCTTGCGCGCAGCAGAAATCAGAAGTCCGTTATCGGGTCCCACGAAATACTGACCTCCCGACCGTATGGCAATTGCGCGCCGATCTGTCCCTACTCCCGGGTCTACCACAGCTACATGTACTGTGCCTTTTGGAAAATAGTCCACAACACTATACAATGCGAAAGCACCGGCGCGTATGTCTGCATGCGGGATGGAATGGGTAATATCAACGATGTTTGCAGTTTCGTTGACCTGCAGAATAGCGGCTTTGAGGGATGCAGGATAGAGTGAACCGAAATCGGTTGTAAGGGTTATTACTGGCATACAAAAGAATTGGGGTTGATGGTATAAAAAAGAAAGGACTGGTCAAATCAGGAATATTCGGAATTAACACTTTAATGCACACTACTTCCATGGCCACAAAATATCTTGCATTATCATAATCCATATATCAAAAAGTAACCGATTTTGCATCGTAAAATTAAGCAAAGTATAAATTAAATGACTGCTAAATAATAAAATGAATGTATAATATATCAACGGATTTAGTGATGATTTGATTCTATATTCACTATGGAATGTCTAAAGAAAAGTCAAGGGGCTACACATTGAACATACCAGAAAATAAAGAATTCTATATTACAATATTGGACAGCATCAATACAGGTGTATGGGCCGTTGATAAAAATGAAAATGTCATATTCTTTAATTCAGCAATGGAACGAATTTCAGGACTTAAGAAAAGTCAGGCAATTGGTTCAAACCTTATGACTGACATCCCTGGGCATACTATAAATGTGGAAGCACAGTTTCGGAATTTGTACCTGAATGTGAAAAAGTTACTGGAAACCACGTCTTATGGTCCAATTCCCATAATAGCCCCAAAAGGTGATCTGAGCTACCAGAGTGGTGTTCTCATTCCACAATTTGATGAGAATGGACAGTACGACGGTATGATATGTACAGTGGTTGACACAACAAAGCGCAAGCAGGCTGAAAAAGCGTTGCATGGCAGTGAACTCAGGTTGATCAGAGCACAGAAGATCGCACATATGGGGGATTGGGAATATGATATTGAAGCTGATAGATATGTAGGTTCTGATGAAGTTTATCGCATATTTGACATTGACCCGGCAACAGAATTGAGTTATAAATTATTGCGGGAGATGATACATTCTGATGACCGTGATAATGCTGATAGGCACACAAAGAGTTTGATTGAGAGTGGGATGGGTGAACCATTTGAACACCGGATCGTGCGCTCTGACGGATCCATACGGCACATATACTCACAGGGTGAAGTTGCATTTGACAGCACTGGTAAGGTGGTCAAGCTATTTGGAATCATGCTTGACATAACGGAACGCAAGCGTGTTGAAGATGAACTCCTTAAAAAGAACCGTAACTTATCTATCCTGTATTCTACCGCCTCAATTACAACTGAATACAACAATATCGATGATATACTGAGTTATGCTTTAACTGATCTTCTCGATTATCAGGGAAGTAAAGCCGGCGGAATATACCTTATAGATAAAGAATCAGATGAGATTGTCCTGCATGCACACAAAGGTATTCCAGACGAGATTCTGGAGAAAGTTAGGCGCGTGCCACTAACCGAACCGAATGTTGTAGCAGCAATGACATCTAAAGATGTGTTCATCAAAGAACCTGGTCGCAGCGAAGAAATTATCAATCTGGAAAAAAAATATGGCATTGAGAAGGTCATAACCATTAAACTACAAGCACGGGATAAAGTAATTGGTTTTGTCAATGTAACATTATCGGCAGAGTACGAGATGTTAGAAGAAGATGCGCTTGTTCTGGAGTCAGTGGGCAAGCAGGTCGGTATTGTAATTGAGAACTTACGCCTGTTCAACGAAACGGAAAAATCATACGAAGAACTGAAATCTCTTGACAAGATGAAGGATGAGTTTTTATCAAACGTAAGCCATGAACTTAAAACTCCTCTGGTTTCAATAGGGGGTTATAGTGAGGTCTTAAACGCTGGTGCATTAGGTGCGCTCAATGAGGGGCAGAAAAAAGCTGCGTATGCGATTGTGCGCAATGCTAACAGACTTGAACGTCTGATCAATTCGATTTTGTATTTGAGTATTGAAGAGTCTGGAAAGATGATTTATACACTTAAACCTCTCCAGATAGCTGATGTGATCGAACATTCCGTTTTGGATATGCTTCCACAGATCAAGAAGAATAACCTGACAATCAAAAAACAAGTGTCAGATAATTTGTCTTTAATAAAAGGAGATGAAAAAAAGTTGATGCAGGTCATATCCAATCTCATTGACAATGCAATCAAATTCGCACCATCCGGTGATATGATAATATCGGCACATGAGGATGATGATAAATTGCATATTGCAGTAAGTGATACCGGAATTGGAATACCTCAAGAGGAAACGAATAATTTATTTAAGAGATTCTACCAGGCCGATGCCTCAGCAACACGAAAATACGGTGGAACCGGGTTGGGCTTGTATATCAGCAAACTCATAGTCGATGCGCATAACGGGGAAATCTGGGCAGAGAGTGAAAAAGGGGTTGGGACTACAATTCATATGACGCTGCCAAAATGAGATTTCCTGACTTATCAACTCTGTATCAAACAAGAAAAATCTCCCTCCGGTCGATTTAACTCGCACTATAAATTTATAAAATATATACTACTGTCATGTCAACTATTAAGTGTCTGATTATGAAGATCGGCCATATGGCACAATTTCAATTTTCTAAA
>DQIO01000101.1 GCA_020793555.1 Methanosarcinaceae archaeon
TTTCATATGACCTATGCCCCTCATAATCAGACACTTGATAATTGACGTGACACTAGGAGTTACCCACACAAAATAGCGATTAGCCACATATACTACGAGAAAATTCAAAAAAATGCGGAGATGATTTTATTGCAATCATTCCGCGATTAAAATATGGTTTACTTTATTTATCACACATATTTACAGCTACAATATCTTCTCACCTGCATGTTTTCCAGATATTGAGTTGAATACTTCATCAACGTGCATGATAACAGCTGCTTTTGCAGGCAGGTTTGCATTTTTGGAGTGAACCCACTCCACCATATCATCATAGATAGAACCGGATGTTACACGTTCCACGCTGCCTTTTACTTGATATGCCTTTTTAGCATTACTGTCATACGCCATAAGTGCAATCTGTGGATTTGCTTTGATATTTGCTTCCGTTTTTTTGAAGTAATTATCTGAGATCAATATTGTCTCATCGTCCAATATTTTTAGTAATCCTACCAGTGCAACATTTGGCACACCATCAGCACTGACTGTTGCAACAGGTATGGGTATTCCATTTTCGATCGTTTCTTTTATTTCAGCCGTCATTTTGACCATTTTAATCACATCTATATTCTGTTAATCCTTCATGACTTATAATATATTTGAGTACTTGAAATAGGTACTATTCTAAAATCAAGTTATGATTCAAACCGTAATAATATCAAAGCAGGCAAATAATTATACCATGCTGCAATACCATTACTTGTTGATTGATAGATAACAATAAACTGCACCTTTAATAACTTTTCCGAAATTCTAATTTTTCATTTTTCAAAGAGTACTGAGTACGTAGATATGTTTATTGCCAAGTACCACAATAGAAAGATTGAAACTGTCTCACTTATCAGGGGGCTTATTATGGACGATAAACTGGCGCCTCACATCAAAGAGCTAACAAAGGCGCTCGAAAACATAAACATAAGTATTGACGAATCACAGATACGAAAAGAACTTGAAAAACTTCTGGATTTTCGTGTACCTATTGATGAAGCAAAACGGACAATTATTCGAAAATTCAAGTCCACTTCAATGCCGGTAATAAAAATAAAAGATATAACAGCCGTACTCAAGGGTTTTGAAGTTACAGGGCGCATAATAGATGTTACCGAAAAAAGTGTAAACTTGCGCGGCAAGGAAACGGTCATATTTTCAGGCACACTTGCCGATGAAGATGGTGCCTGCATCTTTACTGCATGGGTTGACTACTCACTAAAGAGCGGGGATGTTATTCAGATCAAAAATGCATATTCCCGTAGCTGGCACAATCACTCGGAAGTGAATTTTGGAGAGCGTTCTCATGTTGAAAAACTACCTGATGAGATATTGCCATCTATTGATGAACTTATCAAGACTCCTATTAAGAAACTGTGTGATGTCTCAAATACTGACCTTTCCGTAAGTTCTGTGGCAGTCATTCTTGAATTTTCTCACAGGAACGTTAATATCAAAGGTACGGATGTGACAATTGTTGAAGGTGTACTTGCAGATGAAACTGCGAAACTTCCTTTTACCTCATGGGTATCGCTTGATGGAATAGATATTGGAAGTTTCATCAGGTTTGAGAAGGCATCCGTTCGAATGTTCAGAGGCGTCCCATCCCTGAACTTTAATGATAATACTATCATAAATGATGTTGATACATCCACCGAAGATTTACCGTTTACTTTTGAATCTGCTAATATGGTGCCGGTGCCTATTCCGATAAGTGATGTCATGGTGAAAGACGGTATGTTCGATATTGCGGTACTTGGAAATATCATATCAATACGACCTGGCTCAGGAATCATAATCCGGTGCCCCGAATGTAATCGTGTGATACAAAAGAACACATGTCGGGCACATGGGATTGTCGAAGGTTTAAAAGATATGCGGATAAAAGCAATACTGGACGATGGAACAGGTGCAGTATCGGTTATGTTGAATCGAGAGCTTTCGGAAATTGTGTATGGAAAAAATATGTCAGAAGCGGAAGACATTATCCAAAAGGAAATGTCACAGGATGCTGTTTTTATAGATATGAGAAAGATCCTGACCGGCAAGTATCTTGCAGTTCAGGGCAATACGTCGAGTACCGAATTTGGACTCATGCTGGTAGCAAAATCTGCATGGACGCCGGATGACAATGTCAATGACCGTATCAATGCACTAAAAAAGCGTTTGGAAAAAGATACAGAAGTGGACACAAAAGGAGATGGCATAAATAATGGTTGAAAGAGAGGTTGCACAACGCCTTTTTGCAAAGGAGTTCAATGATTCCAAATTCAATATCCATCCAAAGCCGGATGAGGCTAGTCATGATGGCGGACATGCACCGAATTTCATTGTCAGCCCATTGGGTTCAAAGATAAACAGGCTTTTTGTCGCAGGAGTTATTACAGAAATCGATAATATTGGAACAGAGCATGATCTGTGGCGAGCTCGTGTTGTTGATCCAAGCGGTGTGTTCATTGTTTATGCAGGACAGTATCAACCCGAAGCTGCAATATTTTTGTCTACGCTTGAGGTTCCCGCATACGTGTCAGTTGTCGGGAAAGCCCGAATATATGAGCCCGAAGACGGTTCTGTGTTCGTTTCCATTCGACCTGAAGAGATCAATATTGTTGATGCGGACATTCGTGACCGCTGGATCGTGGATACTGCAGAACTTACACTTGACAGGATCGATGCGTTTTCAATTGCACTTAAAAGCGGTCTGATTGGAACAGAATTGTTTGAACATATGGTGCAAAATAATATACCACATGGACTTGCAGAAGGTATCAGTCTGGCTCTTGATTATTATCATACGGATGCGGATTATTTACGCAAATTGAAAGATACAGTGACAGACTGTATCAGATCCGTCGGCTCGGAATCGGGTGATGAAAATGTAGTTCCCGATGAAGATCTAATTATTGAACTTATGAAAGAGATGGATACCGGAAAAGGCATTGATTATGCGGAACTTATCATAATCGCAAAATCTCGCGGAATGGTTGAGAATGTGATTGTTGCAGCAGTTCGAAAACTACTTGCAAAGGGCATGTGTTACGAGCCAAAAATCGGGATATTGAAGGTTGTTTCGTGAGTTTAAGGCGCGAGTGTGGGTTGCCGATACAGTGTTAAATATTGATTGTCTGTTCATACTGTGAAATAAGTTGACTTTTTAAATGCTTTTTAGCGTTTTGTCCAATGCTTATAAGACCCTGGAAATTCAGGATCGAGGGATACTCTTCCATTTTGGGTTTTGCAGTTCGGACAAAATATTTCGTTTCCTAGTGTATCGATTCCAAAATATAATCACACAAATCATGCATCAATTCCGTCAGGCATTTCATCCATTTTATACTTCCATTTAAATATCACTGGAGATTTATTTATGTCATCAAAATACTGACTTATGCGATCACTCAGTTCTTCTTTTGATGACACTCTCATTCCCCTTAATAGGCTTATTGTCATTTTACTGAATAAACTTTCAATAATATTCAGCCATGAAGCATGTTTTGG
>DQIO01000100.1 GCA_020793555.1 Methanosarcinaceae archaeon
CTTTACAGATTGATGTAATTATACAAGATAACCAAATTTCGATTGCGATTACAGATAGTGGGGCTGGTATTCCAGAAGAGATTAAGTCCAAAATTTTCAAGCCATTTTTTACCACCAAATCAGCTGGTGAAGGTAGTGGTTTAGGGCTTGATATTGCTAAAAAAATTCTTGATAAACATGATGGTACGATTACTGTTGATAGTGTAGTTGGGAAAACTACATTTATGGTATTGATTCCTATTCCTAACTGAGGTATAGCAATTCTTAATTCTTAATGAACTTCAATATAAATATCAGTCATTTAATTCGTATAAATATATTTTTCTGGTTCCCATGCACCAGCGTCACTGCAATTAAGTTAAGGAAAAAAATCATGTCATTCCCGTGAAAACGGGAATCTAGAATCTCTGGATACCCACTTTCGTGGGTATGACAATCAAAGATATATAATTGTTGTTCTTATTTTTCAGATGGTAATTTAGATACAGCATCCATAATGCGGAAATATCCTGTACCCGGAACCATCTCTAAAACCGCAGAATATGCATCAACTTGGGTTGACCATACTGGAAACAAAGGATTAATCAACTGAAAATCAATAGATGGTAAATTTATTACACCTGTATTTTTACTTGGATCAAATTTATAAGTAGGGTTAGGATAATTGCTACTTCCACAAGACATAGTACCATCAGCATTCCCTTTAATATAACCATCATCATATGCTGCATCCAATTCTGTTTGCTGACATTGAACACCATCACCACTTCCAGTATCCACATTTTCAGCAACGCTCACTACATAGCCACTACCTTCACGACCAGAACGACCATTTAGCACACCATTCTCACTAAAATGAATTTGGCCAGTACGCCAAAACCCTGTAGTTTCTCGCATTGGAAAAAACGATTCCACCGTAAAAGGAACGACTTCTGTTGAAAAGGCTGTATAAGCTAAACGTTCAGCTTTTACTTTAACACCCTGTTTAGTCACAATAAGGGTAACACTAGATAAAACTTCTTGTTGATCGCTATCACTCTCTCGTTGTTTAGCACCTAATGGAATATAAAATACATTATGATAACTTTGTCCACCAGTATGTCCATCACTACACCACACATTGACTTCATTTTTTGGCTCACTGACAGAACCAGACATCAAATGGCATTCGGCATTAGTACCACCATAACCATCTGTGGAAGATGTAGTAGAAAAATGGATTCCAAATCCAGCAACATCAGACAAATTATTTACCGTAAATGCAATATTTTCTTGCTCATCAATGGTAATCGTACCTGCTTGTACAATCGACAAAGATAATGCAACAGCAACTCCAATAGCTAAACGAGAAACTTGTAAAGAGTAACTGGCAATAGTTGACATAGATTGGTTTGTTTGCATGAGTATTAATTCCTCAGTATGGTTAATTAATATAAAATGAATAAATAATTGTATTAATGCTAAAAAACTTATGAATCATCTTAGTCTCAACAAGAATTTTTAACATGGGCAAATGATACCTTTTTCATAAACCATATGAGTTGGATACTTGCCAACCTAATTTCCAACTTAAACTAAATTCAATATAACTTCTTGAAAATAATTATTTATTTTATTGCAAATTATTTTTTAGAAGATATTTTTAAGTTGATTAGTCAAAATTAACCAACGATTTACCAACTTATCCAATTTTCTAGGTTGCCACATTGCCAACTATCCTCTTTTACGTTACACTTAATTTCAAATTCAGTATAGAGGTATTCCATGCACACATTTGGAGAAATACTCACCAAACACATGCACCGAATAGGTATGGGTAATGATTTTTTAGGCAAGAAAATAGGAGTTAACGGAGAAGCGGTAAGGAAATGGAAAAATGAATTAGCTAAACCTAACAACCGGGAAAAAGTTATTAAAGCTGCTAATGCCTTGCGATTAACAGAACTAGAAACCAATGAATTTTTGGAAAAATCAGGTTTTCATCAAGAATATCCATTAGCAGAAGTAATTTTTAAAGAATTTATCGAGCATATTTTTATTGAGCTTGAAGACATTCAACCTTGTTCAGTAATGTTATTGCTTACTCAAGCTAATTGGGGAGAACCTCCCTGTCGTGATGCAATATTGCTCCAAGCCAAGAAAAAATATTTACCAGAAAACGTATTACATATCCAACCACCTTATATTTTAGACACCGATAGCAATGCTTATTTTACCGACCTAGGTAAACAATGTGGATTTCTCAATGTAAAAGATGCAATCGGCTTTAGCACTGTTTTACAAGAACATTTAGAAAATACTAATAGATTATTCTTATTAATCAGTCGTTTTGAACAAGGCAAATCACGTAAACAACTAGCCAGCATTATTCGAGGTTTAAGCGACAAATACAATAACCGTTTACAAGTAATTATTTGTGGTAATAAATATTTAGAAGAATTAAAATTTAAAGAAGGGGCTTTATCTCTATTAAATATTGCCAAAATTAAACGTTGGCCGGAATTAGGAATTAAAGAAGTACAAGATTTACGAGATTGTCGTTTTAAAGGAATGAAGTTAACCGATGATTTAATAGAATATTTTTTAAACATTAGTGGTGGTCATCCACAATTATTGAACGAATGCTTAAAAATATATCAAAACTCTCCTAGATTGGGTTTAATCGAATACTCAGAAATGTTGACTGAACTTGATCATGTTTGGCAATTATTTATCCCATTTAAAAACTCTACAGAAGAAAAACGAATAGTAAAACTATTACAGCAGGATGATTTAGGCAGAACAAAACCTTATATTCTCGATGATTTATTGCGGGAACTATATTGGAAAAATCTATTAGTAAACAGAGAAAAACATTTATTTTGGCGATGTGAAGCGATAAAAGAGGTAGGGCTGGAAATTTTTGGACAAACGGACTCCAAATTTTAGTTTAAAATTACTAAGATAAATTTTGGAATCCATCATTACAGATTTACCTAGAACGAGAATCTTTGTTATTAAACAAAGAAGTCATCCAACCAACTATCAGAGAAGTATGCTTCTTCTGGTCAGTATGAATCTCTTTAACGGTCCTTTGAGTTTCTTCTTGTTTAATTTTAATTTTTTCAACTTCTTGTTGAGTATTTTTGACTATCTTACTGGTCTCTTGAGTTTCCTCATGGATGTCTTTCAATACCTTCATCAGATTAACTTTCTGGAATTGAGATTTTTTAGGAATGTACTGATTAACAATCTGCTCTACAACAGGCTCATCCTTCACTACTTTAGTAATCCCCAAAAGCTCTGAAGGTTTTCTTAACATGAATGCTGCTATTGCCTCAATAAGTCTTGCATTTACTAAAGTTGGAGTTATTTCTAATTTGATAAGACCAAATATACCTTTTTCTCCCATTCCTCCAAAATTTTGAATTTCCAAATCAATTAAACCAGTTTTTTCATTACCACGAAACCTAAATTCAATATCAACCTTGTTTTCAACTTTCAGTTCAGCCTTAACATCC
>DQIO01000099.1 GCA_020793555.1 Methanosarcinaceae archaeon
TATCTTTGCAGTTCCGCCTGTCGATATGATCTCTATTCCAAGTTTCGCGAGTCCACGCGCTAAATCCACTATTCCTGTTTTGTCCGATACGCTGAGGAGTGCCCTTTTAACCAAAAAAATCACCGCAGTAAGTTGGGGTGTATTGGGTATAAGTGTTATGGTTTGGATGGGGGGAGAAACCTGCAAGGTTTCGGAACCGTTAAATTTCTGTTCTATTCTCCCGAATACTTGGAGGGATTGATTTTTAGTGCAACGATGCTCGAAGAGCAAAAAATCAAAGTAATTTCAGGGGCGTATTCCATCAAGCGAACACAGTGGGCCATCAAGAATCAGTATCAAGGGGAAATTTTCGTCAGTTCGTCGTAGGGGGGAATTCCGTAGTTTTTGCTTCTTTTTACCAAAAAGAAGAGTAAGGAGCGTCATTAAAACTTTTTATTTTGAAATGTCATGGAATTTTTCAAAGAATCGGGTAAATTTTACAATAATGCTTTCACGCTTTTTAGTACGCTCCCCTGTCTTAGAAAAACGAGATACAGGTGGCAAAACCTTAGTTATTGCTGTCCCTGTTGTAGGAATACTGCCATCTCTAAATGCATTTTTTATAAATCTATATGCTCCATCACGATTAAGGTTTTCATCCTTAATAATTTTTTCTAATTCTTCAATTTTCTTTTTCTCTACAAATTTCTGCCAATCTTCATCCACGACTGATTTTATATCCAGAGATACAATAAATTGCTCGATAAGGTCTTTTTTATTACGTAATTCTACACTCGAATCTATTGCTTTATTAATGTCTATTAAAATTTCTTTATCTTTTATATGATCCTCATGATATTTTTTGATGAGTATTAGAATGTAATCAATATTAATCTCTATTTGCTTAATAAGTTCCATTTCAAAAACAATATCATCATTAATATTCTCTTTTTCTGTATCTTTACTTTTTCTAAATTCATTATAAAGGTTTATGTATAAACTATGATAATCTTGAACATCTCGCTCTGTTAATATCTCATTACTCTCAAATTCATCAAAAGTTGTAAGAATATTACGAACTCTTAAAATGCCTCCGTAAAGTTTAATAAAATCTTTTTGATTTTGTTCGCCAAGTATCAACTCTTCCACAGGGAATTTCTCTTGTAATTCTTCAACTAAACTTTTATACCCTCTTACTTCTTTTTCATCATTTTTATAGCCATTATAATATTCGCTATAGGTTTTTAGTAATACAATGCCACATGCTTCTTTATCTCCAAAAAGTGAAATCGATTCATTTGTGGCTTTTTCTAAATTACGAAAACAAACAATATTCCCAAAAGTTTTTATGCTGTTTAAAATACGATTAGTTCGAGAATACGCTTGAAGTAAGCCATGCAATCGCAAGTTTTTATCTACCCACAGTGTATTTAATGTAGTGGCGTCAAATCCAGTCAGAAACATATTTACTACTATCAAAATATCTATTTCTCGGTCTTTTACTCGCTGACTAACATCTTTATAATAATTTTGAAACTCACTACCAGTATTATAAGACATTCCGAACATCTCATTATAATCTTTGATAGCATTTTCTAAAAAGTCCCTAGAGCTTACATCAAGTCCGCTTGTATCTTCTGAGTTTTCATCAATCATACCATCTGCATCTTCTTCATTTACACTAAAACTATAAATTGTTGCTACTTTGAGTTGTTTATCGCTCGGCAAATCTTTGAGTTGTTTTTTGAATTCAGCATAATATTTTTTTGCAATATCAATAGATGAAACAGCAAAAATAGAGTTAAATCCTGCTAATCGACGATCTTTGAGATTGTAAAAACTATTTCTCTTTGTTTTTTGGTCAAAATGTTCACGAATATAATTCACAATGTTTTCTAATCTTTCAGGTGCAGAAAGTGCTGCTTCTCTGTCTATGTTATTTACTTTTTTATCTTCAATATTTTCCGCTTCATGAAGTGTAGAAATATAATCTACTCTAAATGGTAAAACATTTTTATCAGCAATTGCATTTACAATAGTGTATGTATGTAATTTGTCGCCAAAAGCTTGTTCTGTTGTTTTCAAGTCTATTCGTCCACCAGAAGACGAATTAATCGCAAAAATAGGAGTTCCTGTAAAACCAAAAAGATGATACTTATTAAATGCCTTTGTTATTCCTGCATGCATATTCCCAAACTGTGAACGATGACATTCATCAAAAATTAATGCTACATGTTTATTATAGATCTTATGTCCTTTATTTTTTCCTATAAACCTATCCAGTTTTTGAATAGTAGTTATTATTATGCGAGCATTGGGGTCTTCGAGTTGTCGTTTCAAAATAGACGTGCTTGTATTACTATTGGCAGCCCCTTTTTGAAACTTATCATACTCTTTCATTGTTTGATAATCTAAATCTTTTCTATCAACAACAAATAAAACCTTGTCAATATAAGACAATTTACTTATCAATTGTGCAGTTTTAAAACTGGTTAAAGTTTTTCCTGAACCTGTCGTGTGCCAAATGTAACCACCCGCATCAATTGTTCCAAGTTGTTTATAGTTTGTACTTACCTCAATTTTGTTTAATATTTTTTCAGTAGCAACTATTTGATAAGGTCGCATAACTAAAAGTTGTTTATCTGTTGTAAAAACACAATATTTAGTGAGAATATTTAAAATCGAATGTTTTGCAAAAAATGTTTTTGAAAAATCCATTAATTCAGTAATTGGTCTATTGGTATGATCCGCCCACCAACTAGTAAATTCAAAACTATTGCTTGATCGTTTTCCTTTCTTTTTTGCACCTGTATTTGCTTCTTTGATATGTTCAAAGCGAGTGGTATTACTGTAATATTTTGTATGGATTCCGTTTGAAATAACAAATAATTGAACATATTCAAATAAACCACTTGATCCCAAAAACTTTCTCTTTGATAGCGATTGATCTGATTAAACGCTTCTTGTATTGCAACTCCACGACGTTTAAGTTCAATATGCACTAAAGGTAAACCATTCACCAAAACCGTCACATCATAACGATTAGCACGCTGTCCGTCTTCGGTTGCGTATTGGTTAATTACTTGAAGATTATTATTATGAATATTCTTTTTATCAATTAAATAAATATTTTTACTTATTCCGTCATCACATTTTAGGATTTTAATATAATCTTCTTGAATAGTAGTTGTTTTTTCGGCAATGCTTTGATTTGGATTGGCTATTTCACTATTAAAAAAATACTCCCATTCATTATCGCTAAAAGTATAATCATTTAGTTTTTCTAATTGTTTTCTCAAATTTGATTTTAAATCTTCTTCTGAGGTGATGTTTAGATATTCGTAGGCTTGTGTTTGTAATTGTTTGATGAAAGCACGTTCTAGTTCTGCTTCACTTTGATAACTTTCTGCTCGTTTTCCATAAGTTGGAGAATATTCACAAACAACAGTACTTTCCGTATTTTGTGCTACAAGATCGTAATATTTATTGTTTG
>DQIO01000098.1:0-1533 GCA_020793555.1 Methanosarcinaceae archaeon
TTTGCGCAATCCGTGTGGTAAAATTTACCATCTTGTGACTGCAATTTCAGTTGTACCCAAATTGGGGACAACTCAAGCTGTTTAAATGCTCGGTCTTTTATCTTACCCCAGTATTGTCTGGGTGTTGGACTATCTGTTAGAACAGAAATCACATCACTTACCGAAAAATACCACTGGTCATCATTCCACGTTCGTCTAATATGTTTTCCCTGAAATACGACCAGCGCATCTTTCGAATCCATTTTAATTCCTCTTATGGAAAAATCACAACAACCTGAAATCACATAAGGAGTTTAATCGTACAAATCCTATACAGGTTTGCCAATCGCTTTCCCTCTATCTTTTGACTTAACATATTTTCCGGTTTTATATAATTTATAAAATTAAATACTTCACAAAAATCCAATCTTATGAAGGATTTATTTATTCCTATACCACACAATTCCAGCCTTGCCAACATTCTTTAAATTTTGGAACAGGAGTTCCTTTGTCCACCCTAAAAAACCATCACACCATCTGTTGGGATGTGCCAGAATACACATCTGCGGCACCTCTTCAGCTCTAACCAGATCAATGACATCATCTGTCGAAGCAATCTTTCCTGTGAAACGAGAATTCGCACCATCCGATGTGTCTAAAACATCCTTCACGCGAATGTTCAGGTCAGCCCATGTTCTGCCGGTATCTGTAAGGTATAGTATCTTATTATAGTCAAGCGAAAGGTAAGGCTCTCCAATAATCCCAAAATCTTTAAGGTCATATTTCTCCCACAAATCGCGGTTCGACCAGGAAGCAAGCGGATTTCCATGCATGCAAACTGTTGTTACTTCAGCCACCGACCTCATCTCTTCAAGCTCCCGCTCAAATATCTCGATCGCCTTATCTGCATCACCCTTTGCCTTATCCATCACCTCATAATGGAACCCGATCTCATGCCCCATATCTGCGATCTTTCGCATTATTTCGGGTCGGAACACATCCTTTGTATGCCTGAAATAATAGGTCGATGCTATGCCATACTCATGTTCAAGCTGTGCCATATCAAGTGCTCGTGAAATGACCCGATCAACATCGTGGCGCAGGATTATACATTTATTGAAATTGTCCTGCGTCAGATAATTGTACACTGATAGTGGAACATACTCAGATGATATAATCATTTGGCAGAGTTCATCATATTTTTTGAGTGTAAAATCGAAATTAAACATTTATTTATTCCCTTGGATCCTATTTCTTAGTTATTTTTTAGACACAGACTTTAGGTCAAATCTGTGTTAATCAGTGTAAATCCGTGTCTGAAAAATAAAGAGACACAGATTTACACAGATTTAATCTCAATTTATTTTTTTGCATCCATTACACGATGAACATACTCAGAAGATAGCATCATTTGGCAAAGTTCTTCATATTTATTGAGTGTAAAATCGAAATTGAACATAAATTTACTCCTTGTACCCTATTTCCTAGTTATTTTTTAGACACAGACTTTAGGTCAAATCTGTGTTAATCAGTGTAAATCCGTGTCTGAAAAAT
>DQIO01000098.1:1762-3573 GCA_020793555.1 Methanosarcinaceae archaeon
ACTTTAGGTCAAATCTGTGTTAATCAGTGTAAATCCGTGTCTGAAAAATANNGAGACACAGATTTACACAGATTTAATCTCAATTTATTTTTTTGCATCCATTACACGATGAACATACTCNGAANATAGCATCATTTNGCAAAGTTCTTCANATTTATTGAGTGTAAAATNGAAATTGAACATAAATTNACNCCTTGNANCCTATTTCCNAGTTATTTTTTAGACACAGACTTTAGGTCAAATCTGTGTAAATCAGTGTAAATCCGTGTCTGAAAAATAAGGCGACACAGATTTAATCTCAACTTATTTTTTTGCATCCATTACACGACGTTTTATTTGAACGGATTTACCAAAATTTATTAAAAGCCCAACTTCAATGCCTGTTAATTAACAAGTTGAACCTCATGAATACTGGATAATTCCTTAATAGCCTTAATTTCAAGAATTACTTTACCGTCGATAATGATATCAGCAATATAATCCCCAACTATTTCTCCCCTATAGTACACCTTAATGGGTTTTTCCATATCAAACAAAAAATCCAATGATCTAAGTTCAATCGCCAGAGAATTCTGATAAACTTTCTCCAAGAAACCTGAGCCAAGATTGTTGTGAACATTATACGCAGCTCCAATAATTTTTTCAGTAATATCCTGATGCTTAAAATTGCCCATATACATCATTTCCTTTTTTGGCCATAATCAGTGTAAATCAGTGAAATCTGTGTCTTATAATGTTGCTTTCCTGTTATCTTGATCAAATACTGAATTGAAAAGAAAGTGAAATGCTCCCTCATATAAATTCTGTTCAATATTTGCCCACTCAATGATGAGATGATCCACAATTATATTATTTTAACCACTGAATAAGAACTACATTTCCCACACATCTGATACCAAAACTTACACAGAATCCTTAATAACCAGCTTAATCAATTATATCCATCATGTCCTTAAAAGACAAAACCCTTCATGGAATCTTATGGGTTTCTTTATCCAGCATACTATTAAAATTTATCAATTTCATATTAAGCATCATACTTGCAAGACTGCTTGAACCACAGGACTTTGGTCTGGTAGCTATTGCACTCATTGTTGTGAACTTCTTTGAGATATTTCATGATCTCGGCATCAGACCGGCACTAATCCATAGAAAGGATGATAGTGAAGCCGCCGCAAACACCGCATTCCTGATATTTCCTGCAGTCGCACTCGTTTTCTATGCAATATCATATAATATTGCACCGGTCGCAGCACAATTCTTCCATGAAGAACAAATCACAGTGCTCATCAGAGTTCTTTCCCTAACATTCGTCATCTGGTCATTCGGAAGCCTGCCCAAAGCCCTCCTCACCAAAGACCTCGAATTCAAAAAGCTGATGACACACCGACTCCTCCCAAAGATTGTTTATGGAGCCGTAGCCATCATCATGGCCCTTAAGGGATTCGGTGTATGGAGTCTTGTTGGTGGACAGCTGGTTTTTGAAGTATTAAACGTCATCACCGTCTGGCACGCACAGAAATGGAAGCCAACCCTGCGTTTTGACAGGAGAATTGCAATCGAACTGCTGAATTATGGCAAATATGCAATGACCGCAAACATAATCATTTTTCTGATCTCTGTGATCGATATCGCCATCATAGGGCGCCTGCTGAGCACCCAGGAACTGGGGTATTATTCCATTGCCTTCACCATAGCAGGATTTTTCACCCTGCAAATCTCAATAATGGTATCTCAGGTCATGTTTCCGGCGTTCTCCAAAATGCAGGGAGATATGAATAAAATGGGTACGGCATACCTGAAGACATTGA
>DQIO01000097.1 GCA_020793555.1 Methanosarcinaceae archaeon
ATATTTACTAACGATTTAGCTTCTTCACGACAGTATATTATGGAAAATGCCGCCTGACGGCGGTCGCATTGATTTTGATTCGTATAGATTTGAATTTTACATTAAAAATATCAGCTATACAAATACGTTTCATGTATCATTTATCCGGTATTGCCAAAAGGTTCTTTTCGAAGTTCTCCGTTCTTTTCTATCAGTTTCTCTATTCTGCGCTCAGCTTTTGTGAGTTTTTGTGTGCACACGCGCGCGAGTTTCATGCCATTCTCAAAAGTCTTAAGGCTCTCGTCAAGTGTTAATTGCCCGTGTTCGAGTTTGTCGACAAGAATTTCCAGTTCTTCAAGAGACTGTTCAAATGTCAGATCATTTTCTTTTGCCATATTTTCAACCTATCCCTGCTCTTCTTTTGTACCATTTACACTGCATTCGATGGTACCGTCCTTTACAATAATTTCAAGTTCATCTCTTTTCTTCACGTCAGCGATACTTCCAACAACTTTTCGATCTTCCGGTTTGAGCGTGATCGAGTAACCACGTTCGATCGTCTTGAGAGGGCTGATAGCATCAAGCCGCCCTGCGCAAATCTTCAATGGTGACTTTTTCATATTCAGGATTGTTTTAATGCTGTATTCCATTCTTGATGTGATCTCATCTATTCTCTGGTGGTTCTGCCGAAGGAAGTCATTGAGTTTTTCAGGCTCAATCTGTCTCTGTAGGTAATCGATATGCGACGCATATTCTGCGATTCTGTGTGTAGTAGCCTGCTCCATACGGGTGGATAATGATTCGATATGTCGCCGTATCTCTATGCGGTTGGGTACTGCAAGTTCGGCGGCTGCGGATGGTGTAGGTGCACGTATGTCTGCGGTAAAGTCTGATATCGTGTAGTCGGTTTCGTGGCCGACTGCGGAGATGATCGGGACAGCAGAGTTGAATATGGCTCTTGCAACAATTTCTTCGTTGAACGACCACAGGTCTTCAAGCGAGCCTCCTCCCCTGCCGACAATTATTAGATCGACGTCGGTTTTGTTGAGCATTTCAATGGATGTGGCGATGCTCTGTGCTGATCGTTCACCTTGTACCAGTGTTGGTGCAATAAGGATGTCCATGGGGCATCTGCGTTTTGCTACATTAAGGATGTCATGGATCGCTGCTCCTGTGGGGGAAGTGACGACGCCGATCTTTTTTGGATATTTTGGAATGGGCTTTTTGTGTGTTTCGTCAAAGAGTCCTTCGGCTTCGAGTTTATTTTTTAGTTGTTCGAAGGCTTTGTATAATTCTCCGATTCCGTCGGGTCGCATGTCAAATACGCGCAGCTGGTATTGTCCTCTCACTGTGTAGACGTCTATTGAGCCAAAGACCAACACTTTCATGGAGGTTTCAGGTTCGAACTTGAGAGTTCGGTTCGTTGACCTGAAACTGACACAACTGAGTTGGCTGTCGCGGTCTTTTATTGTGAAATAATAGTGCCCGGATGAGTGTTTTGTAAGGTTGGATATCTCTCCGCGAACCCACACTTCGTTCATCTGCGGGTCGGACGAAAGGATATGTTTTATGTAGTTGTTGAGTTGTGAGACTGTGTATATTCCCATTGAAATTTCTCCACGCTCTTTGTGGGTATTATGTGGGCGAGGGGTATTATACTTGATGTAAGCGGGGTGAAAGTGTTTGGTGAAAAATGGCTTGTGGATTGGTGGTGGGAAAATACTCTGTCTACGGCGCTTATGATATTGTTTTTAGAAGAGGGGTTTTAATCGCTTTTCCTTATTCGGCGAATTGTACTTTACGGTCAATAGTATGCATGCGCGGGTTGGTTTCTTGCAATAAGGAGTATATACGAACGCGAATTTGCAAGAATATTGTCTGAAATAGATGTCTGAAAAATAACTGGAAAATGGTGCAGTGCCAGACAATTTGGGGTAATCGAAAATGGTCGATATGTAATTTAGGAATATGATAAACAGCACTTCTTGGCATATATTATATTAAAAAAAAATAAAATAGAGGGTTGTTTCCCTCTATTTTTTCAGTCACCCATTATTTTTTTTGTGTTTGTATATAGTATGCAAGTGCAGCAACTAATACCAACAACACGATGCCAATGAGTATGGCAGACGATTTGGATGCTGGCTCTTCAGGTGTTTCTTTGTCCACAACATCCACCTTTTCAACAGGTGTCAATTCCTCGGGTGGTGTCACCGTGTCGATTGCGACTATCTTCTCTTCGCCAATGATTGCAAAGGTTGAGAAACCAGGTGTTGTTGCTACGTAGTAAACATAGTCGCCATCTTCACTTGAGATCTCTGTCGGAAGTGCATCCCAGCCATTGTGATATCTTGCAAGTTTCACGTTTGACCTGTCGATGTTGTTCTCGGTTAACCATGATTTGTCTATCTTAAATGTTACCTTTGCATTATCGATGTTGCTGTCATCTATGTTAACATCGATTGAAAGATAACCAAATGTTTTCAATTTAGAACCTATGCCGAATGTACTCAGGGAATCCTTGATCTGATTTAAGACATTCGGGATCGAACTCGGTCGGGTCAACAGATTTTCAACAGTCACTTTTACATTGCTTGCAGCATTTTTGACCGTAATCTCAATATCATTGACATCAGTCTTTGTGAATGAAACAGATGCCTTTCCGCCAGCAGCAATATTTGCTACACTTCGAGTTTGAGTTTGATTTTGATTTTGAGTTTCTGTTGTTGTACTGCTTCCACTACTACTCCTTCTACGACTTTCAGCTGCTGCAACTGTGAAAGATACGGATGGTGATGAGAATGACTGTTTTACACTTTCTCCGGTGTTGAGTTTTAATGTAGCTCCATAACTGCCTGTGTTAATGTTTGCTGTATTGAGTGTAACCTTGTATGTATATGTTACATCTCTACCAATACCGCTATATCCATATCCATATCCGTAGCCATAACCATATCCGTATCCAAAGGAGGAATATCCATATCCAATTGCGTCGTAACCATATCCATATCCATAGCCGTATTCATCGGACGATGGGGAATTGATTGCCACTACGGTTATACCCTCAGAAATTGGGGTTCCATCCGTCTTAAATAGGAATTCTTTGTTTGTGTCTCCTGTTATCGCAAGAGAGAAATTGTCAATTGGTACATACCTGTCAGGATCGTTGATCTTGGCAGTTACCGTGAATATGATTGAATCTCCCCGTGTAGGGTTAGCGTTGTTTACACTAATTCCGAGAGTTACTGCACTGGCTGGGCCAGATAACAATAGCATTAGTACAATCGCAACCGTAATTGCAATACTAGTATAATTTCTTTTATTATTCATCTTTTTTGTAGATGTCATATTATAACCTGCATGGGTTTATAAATTAATTTTATATATATAAATGTGTAAAATTTATCAATGTACTAGATTCGTTCGTATTCTATTTAAGTGTGTCGAAGATTTATATGAAGTTGTTTTTTGAATGGTGG
>DQIO01000096.1 GCA_020793555.1 Methanosarcinaceae archaeon
ATTGAAGGTGTGGTCACAGGAGCCCTGTATTCCAATTACCAGAGGGAGCGTATTGAACGTATTTGTGATGAGGTCGGTCTGAAGGTATTCTCACCGTTGTGGCATATTGACCAAGAGACTGAGATGCGGGAGTTAATAAAGTTGGGGTATGAGTTTATTTTCAGCAGTATTGCGGCGTATGGTCTTGATAAGAGTTGGGTCGGGCGCAGAATTGCGGAGATAGATATCGATAAACTTGTGCGGCTTAATGAGAAGGTAAGATTGAATATCGCAGGCGAGGGAGGGGAGTTTGAGAGTTTTGTGCTTGATGCTCCGATGTATAAGAAGAAGATAGAGGTCAAGGGGTATGATGTTGTGGAGTTGGACGAGTACACGGCGAAGGTTGTTATTACGGATGCAGAGTTGGTGAATAAGTGATGTCAATCGCAGGCAAAAATTGTACAATTTTGTATTTAAAAAATTGTGTTTGTTTATCTGGTTTCTGTGAAATGTTGTAGCATATTTCAAATACCCAGACCTCATGCAGCAATGCTGAATAAGAATGAGCGATTACTCACTCCCCCTCTTCTAAGAACCGGACTTGCGACTTGCATCACATCCGGTTCAAGCGTATTACAGTCTGCTTTCGCTTGTTGTCGTTTATGACTCTTACGATGATTCAACTTTCGTTTCTTCATAGCAGTTGTTACCCTGGCAGATTGTCCGAATCAGACTTCCAGATTTTTCCACATTGTCCTGTTGGCTCCACCCATTCTATTACTGATAATAAGTGTCACAGTAGGGTCACTCCGAATGGAGGGAGTGGCATTTTTGCAATTCAAGATATGATTTTCTTGTCACAGCGCCAAAGGCGGCACAGTCCACAACCTGCAACCAAAACATGTAGTTATAAGATTACCAAATACGATGGCGATCGAAAAACGTTTGTATTTCATTATTCGTGTTGTGGAAACGTGCCGCACTCTTGCGCGCATGGTCGTGCTGTTTTTCGCATTTGTCTTGATTATTTTCCATTTACTACATTATGCGGTTGACATGATACTCGTGGAAAATAGTGTTTTAACACCTCGTTCTCTTCTTTCCATTTGCAATAATTGTATATGCGGTTGACAATGGAACACAAGGTATGTTAATCAGATCGAATATTTATCTACTTAATTTTGATGTGATCTAAAAAAAGATCGACTATGGGGGGCAGGGGATTTAGATATTAATTTATATTAATGCAAAATCCCGCGAAACATGTAATTTGATGTGTGTTCTTTATCTTTTCATTTCCATTATATACATTATGCCGCCTGCAATGCCTGCAAATATGATCCATCCTACATGTGTGTGCACTGTCATCATCATTTCCTGCCCATACATGTATGCAGTGACATAGAGGATAATAACCCTTACCAGGTTTGCAATATATGCAACAGCAATTGTAAATCCTAATATAAACAGAGTATTTCGTATGTCTAATTTTTCTACGCGGCTGTATCCGACAACAATTCCGATTAGGAGGAACATTGAGTACAGTCCAGAGCAGGGACCGCCTATTACAATTGTCATGTCTTCTGCCCCGCTTAGCCTGACAGTTTCGGTTGCAATGACTTCAAGCGGTATGCCCATTAGTTTAGTAATGGCAACGGTTGGGAGTAATATCATGTAATGGTCGAACTTGTGCATAAAATCAATATCAAGTGAACCAAATAAGCTGTAGAAGATCAGGAACAGGACAATAAAGATCGATGAGATATAAGCGCCGAACTCACCCATACGTCTTATCTGGGGGTTCTTTAGTCCGCATGCGATAAGTGATACGCCTAAGAATAATGTCATTGAATCCAGTGTGCCAAGGTTGGTGGTATTGCTATTGATTAAATTGTATCCTATGTCAGCAATTACGATAAATGAACCTACAATGAGGTATAATTTTGATCCTTTCATTACTGTTGATTCACCTAAACGGATCTGTGTTATGAGAATTGCAGCTGCGATAAATAAAACGATGCCAATATAGATTGAGCCTTCAGCCATCTCAATTGTTGCACCTGTGAATAATGCGAGTATTAAAAGAATTAATACGATGTTTTTATTTTCATTTATCATTATTTCACCGTTTGTACTGGTATATATTTTGTTTTTCTTTAACAGTGTGTGGGTGACATCACTATTCAGGATATGTCGTCAAACATGGAATTGCATTGCCTGGATTAATGGATATAAACAGGATATAAATGGTTTGTCCCATCCTGTAAATCTTGTAAATCCCGTCTAATATTTACTCACTCAATGATGTGGAGATCCTATATTTTATTTTTTATAATGGTTGGTATAAATGTATATTAAGTTTTGGATAACTTTTTTTCATACAGTTGATTGGATATATGTCTGCTACATTTTGCTGACACGTTATATTATTCTACCAATAAGTATAAAACTGCTTAGATTAATTTAGAACTGCAATTCTTGCAATTGCAGGTGAAAATATGGATTGTTTGCATGAAAGTTGTAGCAGTATTGACAAGGTTTGGTTGCCCCATGAGGGTCATGTGGGAATAAAGGGCTTGAAGTCACATGTATATTGCATTAATTGTGGAGCCATTAAAACGATTTCTACGGATCGTCCAAAAAAAGCTTCATATTATATCAATTCATTGTCAAAGGTTGACAAGCGTATCATTAAATTAACAAAAGTCCAGGTGCGTCTAATTGTGAAGGAACTAGAGCGCATAAAGGATTTTGAAGACGCCTATTCCATGACACGATACACTCAGGAAAAAACATTTATTATGATTGTGAAGAATTATTGTAATGTGTCTGAGGGGTATATTGCCTCGATACTGAAAAATTAAACCGAATTGACTCAAATTTGAGGATGATAAGAGGGATATGGGGAGCTTTGGCTTTATCGTGATTATTGTCTTAATAAAACTATAATCTGAATCTCTGTTGTGTTTGTGTATCCGTCGCAACTTTTGAGTTTCATATGTGAGACCAAAACAAATAAGGAACAATGTTTATATTCTTTTAATAAAATAGGTTTACTATGGATAAACGTGCAGAGATTATTGTACACGGTAGAGTTCAGAAAGCAGGTTTCAGAGATTTCATTGATGAGATTGCCTTTAATCTGGATCTTAATGGGTGTGTCAAAAATCTTGATAATGGGACAGTGCAGATTGTTTGTGAGGGTGAAGATGGCAATATTAAAGAGTTGCTTGAAAAAATTAACATTATTCAGTACCCTATACGTGTAGAAAAAATGGATGTGGCTTACAAAAAGCCAACTTATGAGTATAAAGCATTTGATGTTGTCATAGAAGAAGATCTAACTACCGCAACTTATGAAAGAATGGATGCGGCTGTGAGATATATGAGGGAAATGAACTCAAATCTCAGCCAAAAAATCGATGGTGTTGGTGGCAAAATCGAT
>DQIO01000311.1 GCA_020793555.1 Methanosarcinaceae archaeon
GAAACCAGAATATACATGGCTCACGCGATGCCAACGCGCGAAGCTTTTAAGCTGGCCTTGATCCATGATGGCGATAGTTGGATGGATATGATAAAAGACCGCAATCGAACCGTCCATACCTATAATGAAGAAACGGCACGAAAAATTGCTTTTAATATTGTAGACCGTTTTTTTGCTTTATTTATTGCACTTCAGGAAACAATGCAGGGTTTACAGGATGAAAACTGAAAATGTACTCCGTTTTGGTCTTAAAGAAAACACCATTGACCGCATAAATGCGGTGTTTTTTCAATATCCTGATATTGAAAAAGTCATGCTTTATGGTTCTCGCGCAAAAGGTAACTATCGAGAAGGCACGGATATTGATCTAACGCTGGTGGGGGATGAGCTAAGCCATGCACAACTCAATCGGATTGAAACAAAAATTGATGATCTGCTATTGCCTTATACCATCGATTTATCCATTTTTGAGCATATTGATAATGCGAATCTGATTAATCACATTCGGCGGGTTGGTGTTGTTTTTTATAGTATATATTTTATAAATATATAGTGCGAGTTAATCTGAGCGTCAGTGAAGATTTTCTTGTGTGCAGGATGGAATGTAATCAGATTTTGTCTGTAAAATTAATGTTACTCACTTACATCGTGTGTGCAATTTCACAATTCAATACATTCAAATATTGTTAATTACATACAAAAAATACTGTTGGTGAACAAATATGGATATTGAATCCGAAGAAGTTTATACGCTTGTAATTCCCGTGAAACCTGAAAATGTTGTAAATGGTAAGTACCGAGGAGGGGCTGAAGTTGGAGATATGGATCCAACCTACACTCATTTCAATGAACACAAAAGTGTTTTTTGGGCATGGGGTTTATCGCCGCGTGGTATAAAAAAATCGATTAAAAAGGGCCATTCAAAACTTGGCATGAGTGATTTTATTGATAAGATTCACCCCGAATTATTAAAAAACATTGGTGTTTCTACAAATATTAATGGAAAAATGGTTAAAATTAGTAAAACTGGGTACTTTTATTCTACAAAAGATAAATCAATAAATTGGAAATTTGAAGCAACTTCAATTTTGAATACCAGAGACATTAAAGAAAGGAATCTTGAAAAGTACGTGCCACCTTGTAGAGAAACATATTTGGATGATTGGTATGGCACTTGGTTATTAATCAGTGATTTGAAGGAATTGAAAAAGCCATTTAGTGGAAAACTTATCGAAAATCAATTTTATGTGTTTCCAACATTCGATTTTGAATTTTACAGCAATTCAAGTAATAAACTGGTACCTTTTAGCACAAATCACTTGACATCAGGAAATGCATTTGTTATAGAAAAAGAAACAGATAATTAAAATAACTTACAAGATTTTGTTAATATAGAAGAGGATGAACAATACATTTCTGATGAAAGTTTTGAAGAAAGAAAAACATTACGTTATCATAAACATGTTGAAAGAAATTTAAAAATATCTAAAAGGACGAAGGAGATTCATGGATATACTTGTACCGCATGTGGTTTTAATTTTGTAAAAAAATATGGTGAAATTGGTACAAATTATATCGAAGCTCATCACCTAACTCCTTTTGCCGATTTGAATGAAAATTCAAAAGTATCTCCTAAAAATGATATGACCGTTCTCTGTGCAAATTGCCATAGGATGATTCATAGGTTACAAAATATTTCTATAGGTGAATTTAAGAAAATAATTCATTAAAAACAGATAATAATCTTTTGTAAACCTGTGCAGGTATAGTAAATGTAAACAAGTGCACTCTTTGTTTAATGACCAACTATCTTCAATTTGAACATGTCCAAATGAAAATGGGAATCTCTGTAACATTGAGCGTGTAAATAATCGACGGGATGAACAGGATTTACAGGATGGTGCGAGCCACTTGCATCCTGTTTATCCTGTCAATCCTGTCAATTAATTCAGATGATGAGATTCCTATTGCTCATTAACACCTCAACCTTTATCAATCACAACACCAAAAGATTTGAAAGCCCCCATTTGAAAAAGATTAATAACCATTGGCATAATTAAATGCAAACACATTATCCATACAGGTGAAATTATGCAATTATTACTCATCCATTCCGATTATATTGAATACGAAGTCAAAAAAAGCACGCCGGTTGCTGAGAAGATCGAGGAATCACTCAAACGGGGGCGTCTTGAAGATGCACTTACGGCATTTATGGCTGTTGAAAGTGTTGACGAGGCAAATCCTGCCGATACGATCAAACGCACTGTCGCTGAGATCGAGAAGGTCGCAGCACAGGTAAAAGCTGAACGGTTGATGCTTTATCCTTACGCGCATTTGAGTTCGAATCTCTCATCCCCAAAGGTCGCGGTTTCCATACTGAAAGGTATTGAAGAAGCACTATCCGGTAAATACGAGGTTATGCGGGCACCTTTTGGATGGTATAAAGCATTTAAGATCAGTTGCAAAGGACATCCTCTCTCCGAACTTTCCCGCTCCATCCTGCCAGAAGGTATGGAAGAGACAAAGGTAATAGCATCATGTGCCAAATCTTCGGAAGATGAAGATGTGGTATCCGAAGCCCTCAAAGCAGAAAGTGTAGCAAAATCGTACTGGCATATTCTCACACCTGACGGAGAACTTCACAGCATTGATGATTTTGATCTTTCAAAACACCCGAATCTCCAGAAGTTCGTTGATTACGAAATATCAAAGAACAGAGCGATGGAAAAAGCACCTCCGCATGTTGAACTTATGCGAAGGCTTGAGATCGCGGATTACGAACCCGGGTCGGATTCAGGGAACATGCGTTTCTATCCTAAGGGCAGGTTGATGAAAACCCTTCTTGAAAACTATGTACTTGACGAATCTTCAAAATACGGGGCAATGGAAGTCGAGACCCCGATCATGTATGACATGAACCACCCAACACTCAAGAAATATCTTGATCGGTTCCCGGCACGTCAATATTCGATCGAATCTGACAAACGTCATCTATTTTTGCGATTTGCGGCATGTTTCGGACAATTCCTTATGAACCACGACATGACAATCTCCTACAAGAGCCTGCCCCTGAAGATGATCGAACTTACCAGATACAGTTTCAGGAAAGAGCAGCGCGGGGAACTTGTGGGTTTGAGAAGACTTCGTGCGTTCACCATGCCTGATATGCACACATTGTGCACTGATATGGATCAGGCAGTATCGCAGTTCGATGAACAGTATAATATGTGCATCAACGTTCTTGACAAGGTCGGCATCAAACTCGACGATTATGAGGTTGCGATACGATTCACACGTGACTTTTACGAATCGAACCGTGATTTCATCACCAATCTTGCAAAAACGGTTGACAAACCAGTTCTTGTTGAGATGTGGGATACCCGTTTCTTCTATTTTGTGCTTAAATTCGAGTTCAACTTCATAGATGCACTTGCAAAAGCGAGTGCATTGTCAACCGTCCAGATCGATGTTGAGAATGCCGAGCGGTATGACATCAACTATATCAATACGAAAGGGGAAGCTAAAAAACCGGTCGTACTCCACTGTTCCCCAAGCGGTGCCATTGAGCGCTGTATCTATGCACTTCTTGAAAAAGAGTCTATGGCTATGGAGGAAGGTGCAGTACCAATGCTGCCTGTATGGCTATCACCAACCCAGGTACGTATAATTCCAATTGCACAGCGACACCTTGAATTTGCTGAACAGGTCTCAGAGCAGTTAAAATGTCGTGCTGACATTGATGACAGGGAAGACACTGTCGGCAAGAGAATACGGGAAGCAGGCAGGGAATGGATTCCTTATGTTGCCGTTATTGGCGATAAAGAGATCGAAAATGGCACGATAAATGTGACCATACGGTCAGAATCCCAGCCAAACAAACCTGTGAAAATGGAAATGTCCGCAGAGGAACTCAACAACCGAATCATGTCAGAGATTGAGGGTCTGCCTTACAGGGGACTTCCGCTTTCAAAGCTTGTCTCAGTTAGACCAAAGTTCATATAGGAAAAAACACGAATATTATCTTATGGAAAAGTGGAGAGATACAGAATCTGAATCCTGTGTGGAGATATATGTCTCCGGCAGGGTACAGGGTGTGTTTTTTAGGCAGTTTACAAAGGAGATTGCCGCGCATTTTGGACTTGTTGGATACGTCCGAAACCTGCCTGACGGAAGGGTAAGGGCAGTTGTAAAGGGAAGCCATGAAAACATAGAACGGTTTGTGAAACAACTTCGTGCCGGTCCGAGAATGGCGAATGTGGAATCCCTTGATGCTAAGTGGTATGAACCGGATGAGTCATTTGATGATTTTAGTATCAGACGGTGATTGTAAATTAAATCAGAAATATCATCAATTATATGTAAATAGGATGTTAAATATATCATATAATCGGATGGGTGTTCCGAATGAAGATTCCAAAAGGTAAGTTTGTAAAGACGTATCCGGAAAGATCGGAATATAGGATTGTCACTGAGCAATTGACGAGTGGCAAGTTTAATGGATATATACTTATAAGTACGCCGATTGAAGATATCGATGCAAAAGGATATCTTGTTTTTGAAGGCGGCGTGCCAGTGCTTGCTTATTATGAGCATAAGGATGTTTTGAATTGCGAACATGCTTTGAAGAATATTGCCAGGAATTTTTTGGAATTCAACTCTGTTGTGGAACTTCATGAACTTACAAAACACCAGATAGACATCTGCAAGATGTATGTCAGTTGTGTTAACAAACCCGGGAGCTCGATCATTGCACTGGATATATATGATGGAGTGGAACCATCGCCTGATTCTGTTGATGAACTGTCCTGTGAAAAAGCAGGTGGAGCTATGCCAAAGGAATCAATGTGTAATATCTGCAAAGTGCAATGTATTTCATCGATCGCTGACCCGACACACATAATCGCTAAACGGTTTATCAAGAACGAGTCTGCTGTGCTTAATAACAGGAATCTGCTAAATGGCAGACCTACAACAAGTAAAGTATCTGAACCTGTAGGAACCATTGAACCCGAACCATCGATCAATGTTGAAGGTAAAACACCGGAAGAACTTTCTGCAGATGATGAACTTGAAGCGTTCCTGAAGGAATCGGTAAATTCCTTTAAGGATCAATCAAGCATCATATTGGAATCCCTCGGGCTTGGACATATGAAAAAACAATGATTACTTTTTGTGACTTGCATATTCCATGACACTGTACCAGTTTTCACACCATCTCGCCAACTTCCCACACAAGATGCTCTTTAATGATGGTGTATGCCATCACAGGCGGCACCGCGCCGACATCTGTGATTATTAGGTCAATGTATTCCGGTGGCGTAATATTGTCAACGGCAGTATGTCACTTCTTCGATAATTTTTATTATCCCGGTTTTATCCATCATTTTCCACCACCTATAACCACTCACGCATATTCGATCGTAACCTTAACCTTAACCTTAACCTTACTGATACCTTTTGGAATTATAGACGCTTTTAAGTTTACAATACCATTCGTGATTTTGTACCTGTCAAAGTTCTTGGTAGTCTTATCGTTTTCAGCATATATTTTTGCTATGGTTTAAGTTACCCTGATTATTTCACATCTTTTTGTTATACATAATTGTGTTTTTGTTATATATATATCAAAGCCAAGTAGAGTGAAAGTATCAATACATCAATTTTAGGAACACGCCGCTGCTTCGCGCCGGATGGATGCTTTTTTGATCTAAACTGTTCGTTTCAACCTAAACTCGTAAAATCGCCAATCAAATCATTAGATGAGATTTCCCCCGGCCTCTGTATCCCCACAAACTTCCAAAACAATTATATCCAAACCCACAAATTACTACCTACAAAAAGAACAAGGTCCCCCTACTCATGCTAACCAAACTCCTAGAATCCCTCAAACCAAAACAGCTCACCGCCGTTCAACACAGCGAAGGCCCCCTCCTAATAATCGCAGGTGCAGGCACCGGCAAGACCACAACAATCACGGCCAAGATCGCCCACATGGTTGAAAAGGACGGCATCCAGCCGGAACATATCCTTGCACTCACCTTCTCAAAAGAGGCGGCCGGGAACATGGAACGTAAGGTAAGGGAACTGCTTGGTGAAAACAGGGATGTAACGGTAAGTACATTTCATTCATTCTGTGCTGACATCATACGGGACAACTCAAGGGAATGTGGAATATCGGATGATTTTTCCATATTTCAGGAAATCGATTCAGCGATCTTCTTTTACAGCGAAGTGGGGATTGATGTAAGAAATGCAACACTCTATTCCAACACCATCTCAAAAGCAAAAGACCTCAACCTACCAATTGGAAAGTTCAAAGAGTATGCGGATGCAAAAAAAGACCTCTTGCTGCCTTTTGCAAAAGAAGATGAATGGGAAAATACCTATCACAATTACAAGATCAAACTCAATACTTTTCACCTCAAAAGTAAGGAAGAGCAAAAAGCCGACAAAGCAGATAAAAAAGCATGGCAGGAATTTATTGGACTGTATGATGAGTATCGCAAATATCACAACTTTGTAGATGCATGGATCAAATACGAAGAGAAAAAGTCCAGTATCAATTCTCTCGACTACGGAGATCTTAACCTACTTGCACTTGAATATCTGAACAGCTATGGCACCGATGAACTGAACCACACCTATCGCTACATCATAGTTGACGAATTCCAGGACACCAATTACGTCCAGTTCGAATTGATCAAAAAACTCACCGCAAAAGAGCAGAACATCACAGTCGTTGCCGATTCCAACCAGACGATCTATGCATTCAGGGGTGCATATTCGAACAACATAGAGGAGTTCAAGAAACAATTTGGCATCAAACACGACCGGGTCGTATCTCTTGATGTCAGTTTCAGATCCACAGACAAGATCCTGCGGGTATCCCATAGATTAATTGAAAAGAACTATTCTGAAGACCAGATCGAGGATTGCGTTCTTCTAAAGAACCATGAAGGTGCACAGGGTACCAATGTCATCATCCAGGAAACGATGGATGAGAAGGAGGAAGCACGCAGAGTTGTTGAAATGATCGAAGAGCACATCGCTGCCGGCATACCAATGACCGGTATCGCTGTCCTCTACCGGACCCATGCACAGGGCAGGCTTGTAAAACAGGCACTCATGATGCGAGGATTGCCTGTCACTGTGAAGGATGATACCGATTTTTTAAAACAAACCGAGATCAAGACAGCATTTTCATATCTCTATGTACTGAATAACATCACGCATCCAACCGCACGGGGTACAGAAGCATGGTGGAGATTGTTCCATTATAATAATGCACTCAGTAGCAGTGATTCGATCAAGATCGCTGAATATATCAAAAAGAACTGGATCTCGTTCCAGGATACGATATATCATCATATTGATGAACTTGGACTCAGTGACAGTGGAATTGAGACCATAAGCCGTGTCAAAGGTTTGGTCGAAGACCTTTCTAAAATGACACCGCTTGATATTTCCGACCTTGTCCTTGAAATATACGACCGCAGTGGACTCAGCCGCCAGTTTGCGCATCTGGATACTGTAAGAACGAGAGAAGCATTACTCAATCTAAGTAAACTCCATGATGTCGCTTTGGCTTTTGAGAAAAATCACGAAAAAGGATTGTCTGATTTTGTGGATTATCTTGAGATCCTTGATGAGATGGGGGGCAATCCTCCGGCTGCACGTATTCCAGAGGAAGATGCGATTAATCTGATGAGCGTCCACTCTGCCAAAGGACTGGAATTTGAGGTTGTTTTTGTAATTAACATGGCAAAGGATAAGTTTCCTCTCACGCGCGGTGGTAAAGAACCAATTATACCGCTTGAGTTCATGCATCAGTACAAGGACCTCTTTGAGCAGGACCTATCCGCATCTAAACTTCAAAGTGCTATTCGTGATCGTAAAAGAGAGATCAAACTTGAAGAAGAACGCAGGCTCGGTTATGTGGCGTTCACCCGTGCAAAAACAAATCTCATCCTGACACTTGCATCTGAATATGGCGGGAATCAAAGGGACCCGTCCGTTTTCCTGTTCGACATTGGATTTGATGATCTGATGAACACTGAGCCTGATGCCGATGGAAATGTTATACTTGACGACATGACATACCTCATTGATAGTGATATCAAGGCACGTGAAGTTGTTATGGACGATGAACTTGAGAGAAGGAAGAACCAATGGCGAAATCTTGTGATCGAATCTCTTGATTCGGGTAATTTTACAGAGACCGTTCATAACGTGCTTGTTTACCAATCCCTCAAGGATGGGACTGTAGGAAAGTATCAGGAGGATCTCAACTCAAACTGGTCAACCATCGATCCCGAGGCTGATGCTGAAGAGATTCTTTCCGCGATCAAATCAGGCGGGAACGGGTTAAAGTTCAATCCAGATACCATGACATTCAGTGTCTCGTCTATCAAGGTTTATGAGAACTGTCCGAAACAGTACGAACTCCAGAACATACTGAGAATGCCTACAAGGGCTTCGGAAGACAGTACGGGTGCGATGAATCTGGGTAGTTTCGTGCATAAGGTTTGTGAGATTACTGTAGAAGATCAGATCTCTACAAAAGATGAGATGTATAGAATTGCAGATGAACTTGTCACAAAATCCGAATGGAAGGGTGTTGATCTTACGAGAGCAAAACCACTACTTGAAGTGTTCTGGCTACGGAATGGATCCAGAATTAAAGACAACTTGTTTGTTGAAAAACGGTTTAGTGTGCCAATCGAGGGTTTCATTTTCAAGGGATTCATTGACAGGATAGACAGATTGCCGGGAACTGATAATGAAGTAGATATCATCGATTCTAAAAGTGGTAAAAACGAACCAAGTCCAGACGATAGGGCAAAGCAACTCTTGCTGTATGCACTTGGGTTCAATCATCTTTATCCAGACTATGTCGTCCGAAGGCTTATACTTGATATGCTTGCGAAAGATAAACCAAGAGTGTATGAACTGCAGGATGATGGGAATTACACTGGGAATAGGGTTAAACCGCTTGACTTGGGTGTTATCGATGAAATGGCTGAGACTGCGAGGAAGATCGCTCATGATTACGAGCATGGTTTTGTGGGAGTTGGGGATGAAGCGGTTTGTAGGGATTGTGGGTATCGGTTGTATTGTGGGGAGTGAGCACACATGACAAAATCATACCTGATATTCGACACCGAAACCACAGGCTTACCACTAAATTGGAAAGCGCCGATCACAGACTTGAACAATTGGCCACGTCTGGTCCAGATAGCATGGTGGCATTGTGACAAGTCGGGAAAGATACTCTCGGATTCCGATTACATCGTAAAGCCTCAAGGCTTCACCATTCCTGACGATGCAGCAGATGTTCATGGGATCTCAACTGAAACAGCAATCAATAAAGGTATTGATCTGGAAATTGTCCTTAATGAATTTGCCGAAGCAATGGAACGATCTGACTTTCTGGTAGCTCATAACATTAATTTTGATGAAAAGATTGTCGGGGCTGAATTTTTGAGAACGGGTTTTAAGAATCTCTTAACCGATATCCCGAAGATATGCACAATGAAAATATCAACCGATTATTGTAAATTGCCTGGGCCGTATGGGTACAAGTTGCCGTCCCTTTCGGAATTGCATTACAAATTATTTGAGGAATATTTTGATGAAGCGCATAATGCTGCGGTTGATGTGAGAGCGTGTGCGAATTGTTTTTTTGAATTGAAGGAGAGAGGGATCATTGGATTGTGAAGCGGGTTTTTTTGTGTAATTTGCAAAATTGCTCCAATAAATACATTAAGATTATTATATCATTAACAACTTTAAAACAGTGGGAGCTAAAATGAAACAATCAATTGAATATATTCAAAAACATGCTGAATATTTAAAAAAACTCGAACAAAAAGAATCGTATCTTTTCGAGCAGCTAAATACTCTTAATGGTGAAATTGTTGAACAACTTATAAAGTCTTTTGACACTGGATTGTTTAAGCCTGTCAACCTTTTGCGTCTTGATATACTCAACAATATAAATGAAAATATTACAGTAACACCTGAATTGATTGATGAAATAAAAAATAAAATAACTAATAAGGACACAGATTATTTTTCAAAATATAGTGAACCATTAGTGAATGGTTTAAAAAATTATCCTGAAAAAAGTAAGTCACCTTTTGTAAACTGGACTAAAAATTTCAGCATTGTTCATCCTTTTTTTCACAAATCAGAGGATAAAATCAACTCTAATAATGCCCTCAATAAAATTGCAAAAGATATAGTGAAAACATTACAATTAGAACAATACAAAATCCATACAGTTTCATTTGAAGGATCTCAGAATTATGGTGCTTCCTCATGCTGGATCGCAATATTTCCAAAAAAAAGAGTATCACACCGTAAAGCCTACCAATTGTTTTTACGTATTAATGCTGAGACACTTGAAGCTGGAATGGTCTCGGGTTGGGACATAAATGATAAATCGGCCAATATACTTGAAGATTTTAATACCATTGAAGAAGTAATTGAAAAATTGAAAACTTTAAAAAATACAGTAGAGATCAAAAACAATGCATTAATTAATTACTGGAAATTTTCGCCAGGCGAAAACGGCATCCATTGGGATGAGTTTTACAAACTGGGCATCATTGCAATTGGTTGGGATGATTTAGGAAACCTTAACAATTATACGATGGAAACTCTCGCGGAAGCTTTGAATGTTGATAACCCTACAATTTCCAATCGAATATGGAATATTGAAAATTTCCGGGATGTAAGTATTGGTGATGTTATTATTGCAAATAAAGGGATAAGCAAAGCTTTGGGTATTGGGGTGATAACTGGCGAATATATTTTTGATGATAGTAGGGCGGAATATAAGCATGTTAGACATATTGACTGGCGGATAAATCATTTAGTTGATTTTGGAAAGTCTATTTTTAGGCCAGATACTTTTACACCAACGCTTAAATGGAAAGATATTACTGAAAAATATATCAGTGTTAATGCTTCATATGAAGATATATTCAATGAGTTGGAAGGAGACAGAGAATCTTTACCACCACAAAAAGCATTGTTAACAGGTTCTGAAACACAAAATTTTTGGTGGCTAAATGCAAATCCTAAAATATGGAGCATTGGCAGTTATGAGTTAGATGATATTCAGTCTTATACGTCTCACAACGAGAAGGGAAATAAACGAAGGGTATACAAATATTTCGAAAGTGTCGCGTCAGGTGATTTGGTAATTGGTTATGAAAGTTCTCCTGTTAAGCAAATAAAAGCAATCTACGAAATTACAGAAGGGTTGCATGATGATGACAGTGAAGGCGAAATAATTAATTTTGAAATAAAGGATATCGTAAAAGATCCTATTACATGGGATGATTTGAAGAATACTAAAGGTTTGGAAAACTGCGAAGTTTTTGTGAACAATCAGGGCAGTTTATTCAGCTTAAAATCTGAAGAATTTGATATAATCCGGGATTTAATCGATGAACGAAACATAAATACTGAAAAAGAAAAAGAAAAATTAGACATAAAGGAATATTCATTTTCTTCTGATCCTGAAAAGCCTTTTATTGAGGATTCTGAAATAAAAGGAATAATACATTCTCTTGAAATCAAAAAGAACGTTGTGTTGCAAGGTCCCCCAGGTGTTGGTAAAACATTTGTCGCTAAAAAAATAGCTTATGAGATAATGAAACAAACCGATGATACAAAAATAGAAATGGTTCAGTTTCATCAATCGTATTCATATGAGGATTTTATTCAGGGCATTAGACCATCTGGAAAAATGTTTAGTGTAAAAAACGGCGTGTTTTATGACTTTTGTAAAAAAGCAGAAAATGATCCAAATAACAAATATTTCTTTATCATTGATGAAATCAACAGGGGCAATCTCAGCAAAATATTTGGTGAATTGATGATGCTGATTGAAACCGATAAACGAGAAAAATATAAAGTTCATTTAACCTACTCTGAAAAAGACGATGCACAATTTTTTGTCCCAAAAAATCTCTATTTAATCGGCACTATGAATACAGCTGATCGTTCACTTGCCATAGTTGATTATGCTTTGCGTAGAAGGTTCAGGTTTATTACATTAAAGCCTAATTTTAATAACAAATTTATTGAACTACTCATCTCTAAAGGTTTTTCACTGATATTTATAAAAGACATTATTTCGAAAATTAACACCTTGAATAATGAAATAATGTCAGATAAAAATCTTGGTGAAGGCTTCCAAATAGGCCATAGTTTTCTCTGTAGCAATAAAAAAGATAAATCTGAAAATGAATGGTTTGAAGATATTGTCAAATATGAAATAGCACCTCTTTTGGAAGAATATTGGTTTGACGATCTTGATAAATCTAAAAATCAAATAGACTCTCTTTTAGCTTATTGAAAAGTATGCAAATCCCAATTCAAAACATATATTACCTTTTGTGCTACGCTTGGAATAAGCTTGACGAAAGCGATATTGTGAATGTCAAAGCAATCAGTACCACCAATCTTATTGATTTATTTGCCAAAATTTTGATAAATAGTACAGCCCGTCTGTTAAAACAAGGCTTAGATCGAAATTATGTTGAACATGAATATATTGTAAATGGGATTAAAGGGAAATTAAATCTTTCTGCATCTGTCAAACAAAATATACTCCCTTCTAGTAAAACAATTTGTTTATGTGATGAATTTGACTACAATATTTTACACAACCAAATTTTAAAAACAACTATTTCTAAACTTTTAAAAGTAAATAATCTAGATAAGAATTTAAAAAGCGAATTACGCCATCATTTTCAAAAATTACCTCCAATATCAGAAATTCGAATTCGAAATTCTCACTTTAAACAAATCAGATTGCATAGAAATAATTATCATTACGATTTTGTGTTAAAAGTATGCCAAATAGTCAATGAAAACTTATTTATTGATGAGTCGTCTGGCGACTACAAATTCAAAGATTTTACACGAAATGATAAAGCAATGGCAAGGTTATTCGAAGACTTTGTAAGAAACTTTTATAATATTGAGCAATCGGATTTTAAAGTAAAAAGGGAAAATATAAAATGGAAGTTTGTAAGCGAAAGCGAAGCTGATTCGCGAATGTTACCTATAATGCAAACTGATATTTCACTGTACTCTTCCACACGGAAAATAATAATTGATACAAAATATTATAAAGATGCTTTTAATACTCGATTTTCACAAGAAAAATTTAATTCAACTAATATGTACCAGTTGTTTTCATACTTGAAAAATCAAGAATCTGATTTAGAAATTACAAAAACGTGTGAGGGGATATTATTGTATCCCACTGTTGAAAATGGGTTTAAATTTTGTTACAAATATGAAAGTCATAAAATTATAATAATGTCAATAAATCTAAACCAAGATTGGTATGATATTAGAAATGATTTGTTAGAAATAATATCATATAGGTATGGTGCTAAAATGCAAGTAAAATGTAGTTTTTGTGGTAATGATATGGATAATCCGAATTTTTCTAAAAATTATCCAAACATTGTATGTCGTAAATGTGAATCTCCTTCTGTTAATTCAAACGGCGAAATCCCACAATTTGACAGTATGGGAGACTTTGGCGACAATCCGGTGTACATAAATGGAGCAAAATGCTGGAGACGATACAAATTTGGCGGATTTATTACCATGAGAGATGATTTTAACTGTGAAAATCTTGATGAATTTTATGACAGATCCGGATTCATGAAAAGATACATGCAAGATGTGCCCAATCCGATTGATGTTTCAAAAATTAATCGTCTTTTGTCACAATTAGACAACGATCAAATGGATGTAAAAGATTCAGAAGCAAGACAGCGTGAGGAAGATAGAAGTAAACTCCTAAATGAATACTTTGAAATGGGCGTAACTGCAAGTCATAACGGAGAATTTGAAGAATCCGCGCTGATTTTTATAAAGACACTTGAATATATAAACAATTCACAGCATTGCGAAAAAGCACAAATTCTATTCAACATTGTCACAGGCTATTGTAAAGCCGGTAATTTCCCCACCGCAGCTGAATATCTTTCCAAATTGAATTCTCTTTCCGACGAACACCCTGATAATATAGTGATTAATGAAGAAAATGCAAAAGGACTTTGCAATATCGTAAAAGCAGCCTATTATGAAGCTGGCGATGTCCCCCGAGCCATTTCATATTTTTCAGATTTAACTTCTATTGTCCCCAGATTTTCCCAAAATATTGAAATTAATCTGGCAACGGCAAATGGAGTTGTTACTATCATCAAAGCCTATGGTAGAAACGGCGATTTCTCAAAAGCAGATTCATGTCTTTCCGATCTAACTTCTATTGCCTCAAGATTCCCCCATAATATTGAGATCAATCGGGCGATGGTAAATGGTTTGTTTAATATTTTCATATCGTATATCAATGTCGGAAACTTCCCTGAAGCTTCCATTCATCTGGAATCACTTAAGCGACTTGTAGACACATTTTCTGATAATACCTATATCCAAAATACGTTGACAAAAGCATTTGAACATTATCAACAGAAAATTGAAAAAGACTCACGTCAGACGTGAACACTACTGTATAGGTTCCAATATAATGGCACAATCACGATGCCACAATTAAACCAAAATATCCCCTAATGCATCGTATTTTTATTTACAACGTATGGTAATGTTATTTTGGAATCGATGCGCTACTTTCCACAAACCAAACTCTTTGTTGCTCCTAGTGTCGAGTCAATCATATGATGTCGTGGGATGGAAGGGGTTAAGACAAATACAAAAAACGAAGCGAGCGTGCAAGAGCGCGGCACGTTCCTACACCATGAACACAAAATATAAAATGGTTTTTAAGAGGCGTCATATTTGCAGATATGAGAATTGCATGGTTGGGTTGTGAGTTGTTGTGGGTTTGTTGGCAGTGGGATACGCCGCCTATGCAGGAACTGATGCTCCGTTTTCTTTAGTTTAGGTCAATTGCTGTGACTTTCTTTTTAACATCGGCACTCGTGTGTGTTCATAAATCGGTGCGCCGACGACACTGTGTGGAAACCGATCGGTCATTTTGGAGTTTAGAAAATTGAAATTGTATCATATGACCTGTCTTCATAATCGACACTTGATAGTTGACTCGACACTAGTTCAATAGCTTCTTTTATGTTCAAAAGGGTGTCCTCTTTTGTTTCACCCTGACTGATAGCTCCGGGAAATTCCAGACATTGAACTGAGTAGCCGCCTTCTTCTTCCTTTTAAAGTATTACAGTATACTTCATTAATTTCATCCTATTTTTTGTTTTATAATATTGTGCAAAGTATTCGAAATATCAATTATAGGTATCCACTCCAAATTAGGGGGTAACTGGTACTATTTTGAATTTTGAAACCTGCTTAGGCACTTGATTTTGAGAATCAGATTATGCATTTTACCATCCTTTTTGAAGTGGATACAATTATAGTTTAAGCATTTCAGTCGTTTAAAATTATTGGTGCCATGTTTTCAAACCATCTCGCCAACTTCCCACCCAAGATGCTCTTTAATAATAGTGTATGCCATCCCGGGTGGCACCGCACCGACATCTGTAATTATCAGGTCAATGTATTCCGGTGGCGTAATATCGAAAGCAGGGTTCCTGACATTCAGTTTTGGCAAACCTGCAAGTGTCTCCTCATCGAGAACCTCATCAATTGACCGTTCCTCGATCTCGATAAATTCTCCAAGAATTGTATTTGGGCTGAACTTATATGTCTCGGCTGCTGTCAGGAAGTTCGTCCGCGCTTCGTGTGCTGCGAGTGCGAGTTGGGATGTCCCGATCTTGTTCACGAGCGCACCGTTTACGGCAATAGCATCCGCACCGACTATGACGGTATCAACCTCTTTCATGCAGTACCGTGCGGCAGAGTCCACAATAAGTGTAGTTGGAATCCCATAGTCAAGAAGGTGTTTGCTGGTAAGAAGTCCCTGTCGGCGTGGTCGGGTCTCAGTAGCGATTACCGAGATATCCTTTCCCTGGTCAAAAGCAGTTGTGATGACTGAAAGTGCTGCATTGGAATTGCAGTGGGTCATAATCACATCACCGTCACGGATGCGTCTGGCACCTATCTCCCCAATCTTTTGGAGTGCATCATCAGCTTGTTTGATGAACCTATCAGCGTTATTGATGATCTCTTCCCTTGCTTCTTCCACGTCCGCAGATGTGTATCGTGATGTCAATCTGACCGCATTTGGAAGTGAAACTGCGGTCGGTCGGGTATCCACAAGCAGTTTTGCGGCATTTTCGATCAGGCGGCTGAAATCCTCGATCGATCCCGCCTCAAGACTCCCGGCATAATCACGAAGTGCGACCGCAGCGGCTGTTGCAATTCGACCTGCACCGCGTATTTCCATGCTGCTGATCTTTTCTGCGGTATCTTGTAACTGTTTCATGAATAATGGATTGGCGTTAGGGAATTTATAGATATCTTATTGGGCTTGCCCTCTTTTTGGATATGTCGTTTACGGCACTGGAGAAGAGGTTGACTTCGGGGCAGGGCGGGGAATGATGATTGGGGCTTTCTTTATTCAAAACTCTACAATTCTTTGATGGACAAGATTGGAGAATAATTCCAAAATGCTATGCTTGCGTGGTATAATTTGTATGGGTATACTGTGACTTTGACAATTTTTGACAGTTTAGAGTGTAATAAAAAATCACGTGTTAATTTTATCAATAATTTTTTTTGAACTTCTCAAACATGAGAGTGCAAGTCCTTTTTGTATTTTCATGTCGAGGTCATAATCAGCATCGTTTCTATTTTGTCTTAAACGATAAAGCATATTAGAAACGTGTTTATCCTTTTTTTTGAAATGTCTAATTACTTCATAATGTACATTTGAGTCTTCGGGAAAATCAATGCCAGTTGATTTTAACTTGCAACGAGCTATTAAATGTGCGGCATAATACGCCCTACTAATAGAAGTTCTATATCTGGCCTCACCGTCATAATTTGTGTCTTCACACAAATTGTCTGCTAAGTCAAGTAAAAGCTGAGGATTGAAAGTCATGGTAATATTGATTATTCAAAATTATTCACGATTAGAATAAGATTTTCGTATTTTTCTTTAATAGTTTCGTTATCCATACGATTTATTCTACATTGAATCTGATTTTCTATTGTTTCCCATATCTGAAAAACTTCTTCTTGATTTATATTGGATATTTCGATTGAAACTACTGTTTCTTTCCATTCAGGAAATTCTTTATCTTCTTCGACATCAACATTTATCTGATAAACAATATCATCTTTATCTAATAGAAAGCTAATTTCTGAAAACGTTGTTTGTAATATTGTATTAAAAAGCTTATTATCATTTGCCATTTCACGTATATCACGACTTATTTTTAGCATTGATTTTGAAGCACTGTCGTTCCCTAAACACGGTTTTCTAGAATATCGCATTTTTGAGTTCCAATCATTTATTTTGTTTTGTATGTTATCACTTTTTATTCCAAAATACATGTTTGTCTCAATTGTTAATGCTGAAATCTGATTAACATCAAATGAATTAGTTTGGAATGGACTACCAAAATTCGAGTCAAAATCTCTGGTGTTGATTAGTACTGTATCACTTGTCAAAGGAAGCATATGAATTAATCTCCAAATTAGAACTGTTCAAACAGTTTTATAATTTTACCATCTAATCCTCTATGAAATTCAATTATGTTTTGTTTTTCTGCACGATATTGTAATTTAACAGCAGTTTTTAGATTTGGATTCACGGGATTTGGTTCAATAGTTAAAGTGATAAATGCCTTATCAGATGGCTCGTTCCCTCCAATTCGGATACCAATTGCATTAACTTTGGGTATATCATTATCAGTGAATAGTTCAGTATTTAACTGCATTAAGGCACCGATTTTTTCCATGGGTTTTCCAGGGGACTTCAACAGAATTTCCGCTATAACTTCAAAAAAGATGACTGTACTGTCAATTTCATAATCCATTTTTGGCAAAGTGGAAATGATTTCTTCGAAAATAGAAGTCACATCAGATGGATTTGTTCCTATTAAATTTAGTGCTTGTGCTGCATAATTCAATTCTACTTTAACATTATTTTTAGTACATATCACTTCAGAAGCTATATTTATTCGATTGAATGAATCTTCTTTTGTGATTGAAAATCCGCAATCTTTTAGAGATGTTTCTAAATCATCTTTTAATTTTTCAAAATTGGTTGCTGGATTTAATTTATTGCCAATATGATAACGTTCATAAGAATCAAGTTCTACAAGTGTCATTTGTGTAGCCTCATAATATAGTTTAAACTTATAATCGTAAAAATATACATAGTTATTGGGACTAACAACTCGTGCAATATATTACTTAAATCTTTGTGAAAGAGATTTTGTAAGACTTGATTATTCCAAAACAACATTAGGTTACTAAAAAAGTCATGCACCCTTTCGATGCCTCGGATTTGAGCGTAGCGAAATTCAGGATCCGTGATTTAATGTTTTTATATGTCACTGAATGTATAATATGTTCTCAAAAACCAACAAAAAACCCCACAAACACAGCCTTTATCACCCAAAAAATCAACATAACCCGATATGAACTTACGAGACCAGATGAGCGGCACAATGTGCGATATGCAGATGACCTGTATAATCTTGCCAAATTCCTTATGTCATCTTTTTCAAACGAAATATCCTACACTAAATTG
>DQIO01000095.1 GCA_020793555.1 Methanosarcinaceae archaeon
TCGTTTTTTGCATATGTCTTAACTCCTTCTGTTCCGCGACATTGTGTTGTTGACACAACACTATGGGTAGATCCATGAGGGACGACGAAGTGCAACATGGTTGTTTGGACATGGTTGGCAATCTTTTTGTTTCCAGTGTTATGGTTCTGATATCTCTGGGCGTCACTGTATTTCTTATTGACCATATAACATTATGACCAATGGACATGATTCAGGACATGAATGTCAGAGCATATTCGTTTTTGTCATCTATTCCCTGCCAGTTTCCTGTAACCTTCCAGAAGTTCCATGTTAGCATTGATGACCGTTCTTTTGAATTCAACAAGATCAGATGTGATATCTTCAACTCCTTCCACATCGTCTTGATGAGTGATTATGGATCCATCAGGCACAACCTTTCCAGAAGGTATTATGACCCCCCTGACTGTGGAATTGTGAAGTATCAACGTATCATCACCGATCTCGCAGTCAAAAACCACAGCACCAAAACCGATGAAACACCCCTCACCCATCCGGCAGGGTCCGTGTACGATACATCCATGTGCGAGGGAGGTTGTGCTACCGATTGCGACTTCAGAATTTGACATGGCATGTACTACTACATTATCCTGCACGTTACTACCCTTTCCGACAACAATGGATGAGCCGGGTTCATCTGCCCTGATCACTGCATTCGGGGCGACGAACACATCATCTTCAATTGTCACATTCCCGACAATGACTGCAGTTTCAGATATCCATGTGGTATCGCTGATATGAGGTTGTTGTCGTTGTGGGTTTTGTAATATCATTCTGTCGTCTCTTGCTATCTAAATTGCTTATTTGGTGCGATTCTGCAAAATGGTTATATGATAAGTTATGACAAATTATTTAACTATATTGACAAATCCTGTAAATTTTTGGTTTAGTGTACAATTTATAGAATAATACAATGCGGGTTAATGCGAACGAGCATTTTCCCGATTCACAGCGAAGCAACATTGATCAACACAAATACCACATAAGCCGCTACGAAAAACATCCCTTCTTTCCTGTCAATGGTATATTGTGATTTCTTGAAATAGATCAGTATTACTGAAAGCAACAGCATCATGACGATTGCCGGAAGGATTTGTAGTGAGTTAATCTGTATCGGTCGGACGATTGCGGACATTCCCAATACCCATAGGATATTGGCAACATTGCTTCCTATGATGTTTCCGAGTGCCATTGCGGAATATCCTTTTTTTGCAGCGACAATGGCTGTTGACAATTCGGGCAGGGATGTGCCAACAGCCATCAGTACCAGTGATATTGTATATTCCGGTATACCGAAAGTTTGTGCAAATGAGATTATGGTGCCCACCAATAAATGTGCACCAATTAGTACACCGGTCAGCCCGATGGCAAGTTTAATGATGCTATTTATGACAGAGTTTCTTGGTACCGGTTCAACTCCAACTGTCTGGTGCTCCTTGACGACTTTACGCAAGTATGCAATGTAGGCGATAACAAATACCAACCCACCGATCCTGCCAAGACCACTTCCTATGAGCAGGATAAATGAAGCGGCTGAGAGAATGAAAAGATGGATCCAGCCGCTGTATATTTCGGTATGTTTGACTGCCAGAGGTTTGATAATGCATATTACGCCAAGAACAAGAGCAATATTTGTGATGTTGCTTCCTATGATGTCACCGATCACAATGTCTCCTTTGTAGATGTAGGATGCATAGGTATCTGATACAAGTTCAGGTAGTGATGTGCCAAGTGCGACGACTGTTGCACCGATTATAAAATCAGAAACGCCAAATAACTTTGCAAGTTTCGAAGCGCTGTCTATTAGCATGTCGCTGCCTTTTAACAATATCAATATTGAAATAAAGAATATAGCTACATCTATCAATTTTATACCCCACGTATAAGATCAGATGTGATGACTTCAATCCCTTCTACATCTTCAACAGTCATATTCTCCACAATTACCGCTGTTTCAGATATCCATGCGGTATCGCTGATATGAGGTTGTTGTCGTTGTGGGTTTTGTAATATCATTATGTCGTCTCTTGCTATCTAAATTGCTCATTTGGTGCTATCCTGCAAAATGGATATTTGTTAAGTTATGACAAGTTATTTAAGTATATTGACAACTTCTATCAATTTTTGGTTGTGTATAATTGATAGAATAATACAGTGCGGGTTAATGCGAACGAAGTGAGCATTTTCCAGATTCACAACAAAGCAACGCTAATCAACACAAATACCACATAAGCCGCTACGAAAAACATCCCTTCTTTCCTATAAATTGTATCTTGTGACTTCTTAAAACGGATCAGTATTACTGAAAGCAAAAGCATCAAGATATTGGCATTGTCAAATTAACAATTCACATTCTTTCGAGTTCTGTAATTCAATGTGTGAACCCCCAATTTCCACTGCGCATTTAATTATTATAAATTTCTCTGCATATCAGTTTAAAGTGAATCTGAGCACTTTCTTATAAGTTGCGCAACCCATTACTTAAATACCCCCTCATTTCCACTGCACAATCAATCATTATAAATCCCTCTGCACCCCAATTTCAAGTAAATCTAAGCACTTTTTGATAAGTTGCGCAGCCCCTCACTTAAAAGCCCCTTCATTTCCACTGCACATTTAATAATGATACATTTCATTGCGTACGGATTTCATGTAAACACAAAATATTTTACAAAATATTGATAGGTGCAATGATGGAATATGAGGTAACTTCAAAAAATGCCCTTGTCGTTTTTGATGGCGCGTTTCACTCGCTCGCTCGCTCGCTCGCTCTATCTTTCTTTTCGGATTGTGATTGGGTCAACTATACAACTTTCCCTCTTGCAGCCATTTCCAAAGCGGCATAAAGCGAATATTGTTACCCTTGAATTCTTCCACATATTCATAATCCCATGTGATTACAAGAAGATAACTACAACCCAATTCTTTTGCTGCCCCGACAAGTGATCTTAATTCACGTTCTTTTGTTTTGGGATTATCAATATCATGACATACCTGTATCAATTGTGATACATCCGCCCCTTCCTTGATCACAAAATCAATTTCGCGGTGTTGTTGGTCTTTCCAGTAATATATCTCTAGTGTCGAGTCAACTTTCAAGTGTCTGATTATGAAGGGCATAGGTCATATGAAATTAGACTCCAAAATTACCGATCGGTTTCTACACTGCGCCGTCAGCGCACAGACTTAGGAATACACGCGGGCAATTGCGCGTACATGCAGGTGCCGATGTTAGAGATCGGGGGACAGTAATTGACTGGAAGTTAAGAAGACGGAGCATCAGTTACCGCCGTAGGCGGCGGATTCCACTACTATCAAACCCACAACAACCCAAAACCCAACCATGCAATTCTCATATCTGCAAATATGACGC
>DQIO01000094.1 GCA_020793555.1 Methanosarcinaceae archaeon
ACAGGATTGACAGGATATGAGTGGTCCGCCCCATCCTGTAAATCCTGTTCATCCCGTCGAATATTTACCCACTCAATGTTGGGGAGATCCATGTTTTTTGATAATTGTGAATTTATTAATATGTGTTAAAATGTATGGTATTTGCAGTAACTTAAATGCACTATATTACGTTTTTTTGAGTGTAACCCAGAATACAGACCCCTGTCCTTTTGGATTATCCTCTACGCCAACACGACCCCCATGCAGATCAACAATTCTCTTAACGATTGCAAGTCCAAGCCCCATTCCTTTGATCCCGAGTTTATCCATACGTTTGAATCGTTCGAACAGGTGTGGTTTATCCTCGTCTGGAATACCGATTCCAAAATCGGTTACTGTTACTGTCCAATCTTCTTCCGTATCCGATGCATTAACAATTATCTTGTTTTTGTCCCCTCCATATTTTATGGCGTTTGATAAAAGATTTACAAAAACCTCTTTGACCAGTGGATTAACATTTACAAAACAATTGTTTTTTTGTGTAAACTCAATTGTGATCTGTTTTTTATTTAGTTCCGGTTCAAAATCGTCAATGGTAGCTTTAAGAATATTACATAGATTGGTTTTATGGAATTCAATATCATCAACAGATTCCAATTTTGCAAGTTTACTTGCTGTTTCAACAAGATTGATAAGTTTTCCAGTGTTGCGTTCAATTACTTTTAGTGCCTGAACTTTTTTCTGGTCTTTTTCAGCATTCAGTAATATCTCGGTGTATCCCTTGATAATGCCTGCAGGATTCAAAAGATCATGATGAAGCACATCTCCAAAAAGGTTTTTCAGCTCATTGGAATGTTGCAATTCCTCTGTATATTTTGTTAGCACTTCTTCATCTTGTTTTAGTTGTGTCATGTCCTGCAATGTTTGCACAACAGCAATTAATTCCCCTTTATTATTTTTTATGGGTGTAGCATCAAAAATAAGGTAGCGCTTTTTTCCACCTATATTTTGTATCCAATCTTCAGCATACAAACCATCTGGTGAATATATTGACTTGCCATATTTTGTGTAATATTTAGATAGCTCATCAAAATTTCCATCTATAACACAATCTACAATACACGGACGTTTACAACCATGAAATACATTTCCATAGTCACTGGTTCCAATCATGTTTTCTGCTTCAATACCTGTCAGCCCTTCACAGGCTTTGTTCCAGTGTATGATCTTGTGCTGTGAATCAACAGCAAAAGCAGGTATTGCACAATTCTGTATAAGGCTTGCTGAGAATTTTTTTTCTTCTTGTAATATTCTCTCTGCATTCTTACGCTCGGTTATGTTGCGTACTATAGCTATCATATATTCTTTGTTTTCATGAACTAAGTATTTCATATTAATTTCAACTGTTGCAACCGGATGATCTTTTTTCTTAAATTCTCTTTCCAATATCAGTGATCCTCTTTCCTTAACTTCTTTAACATGATCTTTCCAGGAAAAATTATCTTTAAACATTTCAAGATCTGTAACTCCTATATTCAGGATTTCTTCACGTGCAAGTCTAAGAACTGTGCAAGTTTTGTCATTGATTTCTAAAAAGCGGCTTGTTTTTGGGTCAGCAACAAATATAGCATCATTGGATTGATTAATAAGGTCTTTAAACAATTGGAGTTCAGTATTGGTATTTGAGAGTTCGGCAGTCCGCTCCTTAACTCGAATCTCCAGTTCATCGCGGGATTCTTGTAATTCCTGTGTTTTTTTATTCAACTGATGGAGGTATTTGTTGCTTGCAATTGCAATAGACATCATTACTCCGATCTGTTCAAGCGAAGATAGCTCATCTTGTGTTGTGTCCCTCTCTTTCTCACCATAAAGAACACAGATCCCAAATACCTTGCCATTTTTAAAAAGAGGCACCCAAACCATAATTTCAATTATACCTGTGACAACTCTCAAATTATTCCATGGTGCTAAACGGGGGTCTGAAAAGGGGTCATGCAAAACAACGATCTTGCAAGTTTCAAAAGCTTCACCTGCCGGACCTGAAAGGATTGGTGCTTTCACTTTGTTTACAATTTCAGGATAATTTTCAGGCAGATTATGTGAAGCGATCATGTGTGCTTCACTTTTCTCGTTTATCTCGATAACAGTACCAAAAAGATAATCAAGGTTATCGCAGGTGACCTCCAGGATATTCTTGATGTATTGCTTTGGAGGCAGTTGTACATCAATATTAGTAAGTGCCTTATTTAATGCTCTGATTCCACTCATTTAATACCCCAATTTTAAATAGACCACGTTTATTATTTTTCGACAAACCACACAACATTTGTATAAAGTATATTTAGTTTATAGATATATAAAGCTATTTTTTAACGCTGTAAACAAATTGTGCACAATTGGATAAGCATATAACTTGATGTGACAATCCTTTTGTGTGAGATATTTGAAATCAAATTCCAATCAATGCAGCCTTGTGGATATCGCCCCTACAATCTCAGAACTGCTCGATATCCCTATGGTGCCGCCTGATGGCAAAGTTATACCTGAGGTAATCGAGTATGCAACCACCTATGACTGTCAAAAAGTGGTACTGGTAATTGTTGACAGCCTTGGATATTCACTATATCGATATTTTACCGAAAACGGAGGCATATTCCAAAATGTACGGCAACTCGCAGAATCCGGCATGGTTCTACGGTGTCAGTCAACAGCAGACCATACATCACCTGCAATTGCTTCCATATTCACAGGATATCTTCCAACGAATCATCATGTCTATGCAACTGATGACATCTATGTGGAAAGGGCAAAGGATTCTTTAAACCCGAAGATCAAAACGATCCTTGAATGGGCGTATGATGCAGGACGCAAATCTGCCATAGTTATTGAATCGCACGGTGCAGATACATTTTTGGACCGTATCAATGAAGTGTTTGGTGTCCCGGATTCACAGGATATTATAGAATACGACAGCAAGATCACAGATGCAGCAGTTGACGCACTTGAATCCAAACCCGACATTCTGGCGGTGCATTTGAGGGCAATTGACAGGTATGCACACAGGGCGCAGACATGGGAGGAACTGAGATATGCTGCCGGCACGGTTGATGTGAACATCGGGCGAATCGTGGAAAATGCAGAGAAAGGCACGCTGTTCATGATATGCGGCGATCATCCCATACATGCAAATGAAAAATGGATAAGTTCTGCTTCGAAAGCGTGGATCGGGGAACGTCAAGATCAACTTGTGGCATTGGTTGTTGGGGCTTGCTAGTGTCGTGTCAATGATACAAGATCGTTAATATATGATTTGACACTGTCCAATTTTCGAGTTTTTTTTTAGACGCTGATTTACACAGATTTACGCTGATTTAAGGTTGCATCTGCGTTAATCAGCGTAAATCTGCG
>DQIO01000093.1 GCA_020793555.1 Methanosarcinaceae archaeon
TTGATCACCATTGCAGTTGTTGTGTTGTTGTGGATGCGGCGTTCGAAGGTGTGAACGGTAGTTCAGGTTTTTACAGTTAACCTGGTTTTATAAAGTAAAAAAAAGAGGTGTGATACCATGGATTGTGAATGCAACGGAAAATGTGCTAATTGCAAATGCAAGGAGCGGGCAGAGAGCGAAGAAATTGATGAAGATGAGTGAAAAACTTCACTTGTTTTACAGAACAGGAAGTGCTATACACATTACCTTGATTTTGTTTTTTGGTAAGTGTATAGCATTTATTATTTTAATCGATGGAGAGTGCAAATATGAGTTTTAAAAATAGGATTGAAATAACACAACAAGTAATGTTAGATATGAACCCGGCAGATAGCGCCTCATGTCCCAGTATGAAAACTGCATATGGGTACAGGAGCAGAACATCATCGTTTGCAGCAGTTGCAGCAGCAGTTTGCGATATGCCTGAGTACATAGCTACTTATTCATATATTGATTCTGATGGGGGATTGCATGGTGGTCATTCAAAAACGATGATGAGAAGTCTATTGTATTCGAATGTGTCTCTTGATGGGATGAGAACTCTATGATACCTGCTGCAAGGCTATCTTTAAAGCGGCATTCAAACTGATTTCAGCAAACAGGACAATCTGAATGCAGACTTATTGTTTGTTGGGTATTATACGGATTAGGATAACCTAAAAAAGTGATAATATGAGATATCTAGTTAACAGGATCGTGAGATGTACCGCAGCCACCATAGCAGGCAGGAAACCAGCAACGCTGATGAACATCTCCAATGACATCAACGGACTACTGAACGCATGGGATCGTTACAGTACAGACATTTTTAGCATATCTGAAATCGATTATTATGAGTTAAAAAGGACAGATAAAAATGCAATTGTACTATTTTTCAACCAAAATCAGTTGGATGAACTGTTGAGAAACGAATCCGTGAATAAATTCCTGTCTGAATGCGGATATGAGTTTGATTCCATCGACTATGTATTGGACATGCTAAGGCGCAGGTATGCCACAGTCGGATGCCCTCCAGAGATAGGGGTATTCCTGGGCATTCCACTGAAGGATGTTAAAGGATTTATGGGACTCAATTCCCTCCGGAATACAAAATGCGGAATGTGGCAGATATATGGAGACCCTGCAGCATCTGAAGAAAGAATGAACGAATACCGCAGTGCAAGGAACATAGTAATCAGACGGCTCTTTTCAGGAGAGGATCCTGTTAACATTATCAGAGAGAGCGAATTCGGTTTTTTTGATTATACCTAACTTTCTTAGGAATGATTACTTCGACACCTAATGACACATCATAAGATCAGACCTGTAAGGTCAATAAATCAAAAAAGGAGAGATATAAAATGAAATCATTGAAAGATGTGGAGCCTGAAACCATGGTGGTTGTTAAGGAGATCACAGGTGGTCTTGATGTCAAACAGCACCTTGAGGAACTCGGCGTAAAGGAAGGAGTCGAACTCAATGTGGTGGCAACCGAGCCAGTGCATGTGCACTGGGGACCCATTTCCCTGGCAGTGGGAGATCGAGAGATGATCACAGCTCGTGGATGGGGTGACAAGATCTATGTGGAGAAGGGGGGAGAGATGCTTCCGCTGCTGAGACTGGAGGAAGGAGATAAGGGAACTGTCAGATCGATTGAAGGTGGAAAGGATTTTGAAGGTTTTCTTTCCGAATATGGCATCATGGAAGGGAGCGAATTGACATTCCTGCGCCATGTCCCGGACCGCACCATGGTGTTTACAATCGAGGGTGCGGAAATTAAAATGGGTGAGGGTCAGGCATCGAAGGTGTTTGTGACCAGAGAAGGAAAAACCATCCAGATCAACTACCTGAAAGAGAGTGAAAAGGCTGCGGTGGAAAAGATCGTTGGTGGAACCCATATCAAAGAGAAGTTTGAGCAACTCGGAATCAAAGCGGGCGCTGAGATCACCCTGCTCAGAAAAGAAACGCCAGCGCCAACTCCCAAAAGAGGCACATACATACTTGCAAAGGTGGGAGAGCAGTTGATCACCATCGGTCACGGTCTGGCTGAAAAGGTGCTGGTCGAGTAGATAAACACTAGCCTGATGATAAATCGGGCTCAAATATCTTGGAGGCATGCATGTCAGAAAGAAAGATATGGGAATTCAGGAACCAAACGGTATGTACAATCCTTGGATTGACCTTTAATGAAAAGGAACTGCACAAAATTTGCAAGAAACTTAAACTGGACCATGACAGGATCACGGCTCATGAGATGCATGCCAGCCTTGTTCAGGCATGTGCCACCCAGAACCGAACATCCAAACATCTGGATAAGATACTGAAAGATCGATTTGAAGAATACAGGGAAGATATCAAGAGCATACCCCAGAATGAAATTTATAGACACATTGAGGACGGAAACGGTACGGATATCCCCTTTCCGGCTCTTGTCTGGTTTGCTGTGCGGAATCAGCATGAAGATATCGACGAGATCGAGGCAGGGGTTTATGCTGTCACACACATGTACGGGCATCGAGCATTGCGATTCCATGATGCGCTTCGCAGAGCACTGCCTGATAGCAGACCAGAGTATGTTATGAAAGAACTGAATGATGCCTTGGGATCAAACGAAAAACTTCAAACAAAGTGTAAAAGATTGGAATGGAAAAGAGAGCAATTGAAATCAAAGATCGAATCCATTAAAGAGGATCGATCAAGAATTAATACTGTGATGGAGGAGCAGAAGCAGTTGAATAGACAATTGGCAAACGATCTCGAGAGACTTGGTGGTGAGAGCGCGCTTGGTCAGATCGAGGATATGAAGAAGGAGATGGATATTTTGACTAAAGAAATGAAGATATTGACCGATGAACTGCTGGAACGCGATCGAACATGTGACATGACATCCAGTGAATTGGTACAGATTGATCCGGTTTCAGAATTGGGTACTGAAGATAGAGGGATGAGTATTGATCTGAATGGCATGAGAGTGGCTTATGTTGGTGGAGTGAAATCGCTCACGCCGCATTATAGAGAGGTAATCGAATCTTTTGGTGGTACGTTCTACTACCACTGTGGTCGGTGCATACAGGGAAGAAAAGAGATAGAAAACCTTGTGGATGGAACAGATATAATATTCTGTCCTGTGGATATAAACAGCCACGATGCATGCAGATACGTCAAAAGAGCATGTAAAACGAGAAATAAACCATGCCATTTCCTTCGCAGTTCGGGTCTCAGCATGCTTATCAGGGAACTAGTGTCAAGTCAACAATACAATGTCGCTAGATGAAAAGAGTCGAGACAGATGCGAAAAACGACGCGACAACGGCCGAATAAAGAAGAGCGATTACTCGCTCTCCCTCTTCTCAGAACGGTACGTGAA
>DQIO01000092.1 GCA_020793555.1 Methanosarcinaceae archaeon
ATGATATAAACCCACATATTGATTGAAATAGAATATGGCAACTGTTTCATTGTAAAAATACACAATTGAGTAGAGGTTTAAATCATGTTTAAAAGTGGAAAATCTAATACAACACAAATTGGATATGAAAATAGAAATAATCAACGGAATTTGGGAACTCGGGAGATAAGAGGCACAGATTATGGCCAGTATTCATACAAATTGAAATGTTTATTATGTGAAAATGAGTATGGTAGTAATGGGACTGATATTTTCGAAAGAAAATGCCCGGCATGCCAAAATGGCAGATTAGGAATTCCATTTTGATTCGATTGGAGACAACGGCTAAAAATAATGTAATTGTTTGATTTTACAAAAAAATGTGGGCTGTAGGTCACGAACGCATTAAAGAGCGAATCCCCATCAAAACCGCACCAACAAAACCGCCAAGTCCGAGCAACGTGTAATTTGCTTCACCTCTGACTACCAGGTATGCTGATGAGACAACCAATACTGACAGGAAAATGTATTGTGAAAATTCATCAAGCAGACGGTATTTGCCAAGAACATTATTTTTACCCTGCAGTTTCTCGATCCTGTAGCCCTGTATAGTCTCGATAACATCATTTATTCCTGCTGGAAGCTGTTTGAATATTTCCATATATTCATCTATCTCCATCTGGAGATTGCCTGCCATTCGCTTGAAGGAATAGCGTTCTTTCATCGCTTTAGATATCATCGGTTTTGCCTCAGCCATAAGACTGTAGTTGGGATCAAGGTCCAGACATACAGATTCAATGAGCATCAATGAGCGTTCGAGTGTAGAAAATTCACTTGGTAGCGACATGTTGTACTTTAAGGCAAGTTTTGCGTAATTGTCGCTCTGCCGTTCACCGATCAGATAATGCTGTTTTGTTATAAGGTCATCCAGATCCCATTTGAACCGATGAAGATCAATATCTTCCGGGTTTAACTTGCCAATTTTCAAAAATACGTCTGCTGCCATATCAACATTCTTTGTATACATGGCATTAAAAAGGTTCAACATGTTTCGTATCATGGCTCCGTCAATCTTTCCGACTGCCCCAAAATCGATGAATGCAATTGTTCCATCATTGACCACAATGTTCCCACCATGTGGGTCAGCATGATAAAAACCGTCTATATAGACTTGTTTCAAATAACTTGAACTTATGAGTTGTACATATTTGGATACGTTTTCGGGGTCAACATCGACAACATCTTTGACCTGAGTACCTTCTACAAAATCCATTACCAGAATGTTTTCATTGCAGTAATTAAGATATACATCTGGAATAAATACATTTTCAACATCCTTGAAATTTTCAAGGAAACGCTTTATGTTCATAGCCTCGACCCTATAATCGAGTTCTCGATGCAGCATATCCTCGAATTCCCGCAGGAACACGTCAATATCAAAGTTTTTCCCAAGCCCCATAATTTTGATCAGCAGGGGCTTTAGGTCATGGATGATTTGAAGATCTACGTTTATTGTATCGATCAGATTTGGGCGGGCAATCTTCACAGCAACGTCTTTGCCATCCAGGACAGCTTTATACACTTGTCCAATTGATGCACTTGCAATTGGCGTTATCTCAAAATCATCGAACATATCCAATATATCATTGCAGTGATAACACGCTGGATTATGTTCCTCTCCAACTACTCGTGTGTCGCAGATACATTCTGTTTCAAAGGATTCACGCATCTTGATAAACTCAAGAGCCTTGACATTGTCCTGTAGTTTCCCAAGTTCCATTATATAAGAAGAGGGGACCAGATCAGGGCGCTTGCTCAACGTCTGTCCGAGTTTAATGTAAGTTGGACCAAGTTCTTCAAAGGCAAGGCGCAGTTTTGTAGCATTGTCTCGTTTTTGAGCATCAACAGCAATGCTGCACACTTCTGTAGGTCTGTTGACCTTACCCAGATCTTTGTATAAAAGGGAAAACAAGTTGTATTTGAAGGATACTTTTCCAATAGTTAGGTACCTTCTTATTTTTCTAAACATAGAATCACACATTTACCTTTTTTAAATCTGTGCATGTTAGGTTGAGAATATGGGTGCACACAAACAATATGTCGAAATACACTTATTTTAGTTATTTATTTGTAAATGTTCTTTCTGTGCCCCAGTCTGAGAATCACTATATTCCCACCGTCAATATCAAATATGGCACGATATTCCCCAATTCTAAATATATATGTTCCTATTTTTGGACTTACTAATTTTCGAGCGTTATCGAAGGGTTATCTTGCATATATTTCAAGTTTTTCAGCAATCCTATGCTGTTCTTTATTGTCAATATTCTCCAAATCTTTCAATGCCCTTTATGTGAATAAGATTTTATACATTGAATATATCCTCAAGAGACTTGACGTTTCCTTCTTTATAGTCGTTTTTTGCCTCTTCAATCGACTTTAGGTGATTGTTGCTTGAAAGTGCCAGTACATCTTCAATCACACCATCCATGACATCTTTGAATGCATCTGGTATCAAATATTGAAAATCAACAACTGTTAAATCTTTCACTTTTGTTTCTATGAGCAAACACCTAATAGTTAATTCCAATGCAACCTATAAAAGATTCCCCTTATACGAGCAAATACATCAACTGTGAATTCAAAAATAGAAGGTGACATGATACACTCAAGTCACTGACCGGCTTTCCGCCTGAATTATCCAATATGCTCAAGCATAACCTCGATCCCGCTCTTTACCAGAGCGTTAAACTTTTCACCCCGCATTGCTGCGCGATTTATTGATTCACCAAGTTTGATCAAAAGCACTATATCAACCCAGTTATCACGCGTGAGATAGAACATCGGTTCTTCGAACAGTCCTGATGCTACTACAGAGAGCTTTTATGATTTTGTCCTCACTGAGTGCTTCCGTGAGTTTTACAAATGCGTCCATAGGGAAGCAAAATACGATGTCATTGCTGCGATAGACTCCAAACATTCGTGCTCCGTCACAGAGAAGTGAGAGGTTTACAGTGTTTTCTATCAATGGAATGGCAGTACATTCGCCACAAACCGCAAATTCACCCTTGAATTTGGATGAGATTATTTCACCCTGTACTTTGCTAAGTATTGTTGCAATGCGCATGAGTTTGCTGGCATTTCCGATAATTACCACTACATCAGGACCAAGATCACACTTGACAACGTGCAGAAGATCTATAAGGATAAGATGGCGCAGGCGGAAGAGAGATTGAAGGCGGCGCGCGGGAAGAAGTGAATTAAGATGGCATCATCGGTTTTGTGTATAAAGTACATTCTGTGTAAAAATTCAGGCGATTTGGTTGATTGTGTTTGTTTTTCCACTCGTAAAACGTTGCGA
>DQIO01000091.1 GCA_020793555.1 Methanosarcinaceae archaeon
ATCCTGTCTATTAATTCAGGAAATATGATTTCCATGTTTGAAAACATATCCGGAATAGTGGTGTTGCCCACACAATGTTAAAGAGAACTTTAAATTTTAATTGTAAGAATATCAAATCTGTTAACTTATGAACATCATCGAATACAGCCTTACTACATATTTTGTATATGTGGAGCTGTCGGAAGAGCCCATATTTCGAAAGCTTCAACTTATACAATAAATTATGCACAACGCAGCATTGTCATGCATCGTTTCAAAATCCTTGATCTGCTCGTCTGTCAAAGAATCAGATGTTTCTCGCGTTTCATCCCCAAATCCTTTGATAACAAGAAGTAAATCCGTCATCTTCCCTGCCATTCTATTCGCGGACTATATTGGGTGGCTGAATAGTTACATGAAAGTAATGTATGTCCTTTGATAGTTGTCATACATAACTTCGTAGAATATTCAATTAACCTCAAAACAGTTATCTGAAATAGTTATCTATATCTATATCTATATTTATAGGAATGTGGTTTATGGTAAAAAATCACCTGCTATTAACCTCAAAGTTACTAAATATATGTTAACAACAGCCATGGTATTTAGTAGTCCTTAAATTACATTAGCATAGTCATTAACACAGAAAATCAAATCCAAAACAGCTACCATAATATACACATGGAGAATTATATAATGAAAGTATTAGTCAGTGACCCATTATCAGAAGAAGGAACATCAAGACTTGAAGAGCATTTCACAGTTGACATCTCAACCGGTCTTCCTGAAGACGAACTTATAGAAAAGATCAAGGATGCCGATGCACTTGTCATCCGAAGCGGAACGCAGGTTACAAAAGCCGTTATCGATGCGGCAGAGAAGTTGAAAATCATCGGCAGGGCAGGAGTCGGTGTTGATAACATCGATATTGATGCAGCGACGCAGAAAGGAATTATCGTGGTCAATGCCCCTGAAGGTAACATGCTCTCGGCTGCCGAGCATACCATTGCGATGATGATGTCCCTTACAAGGAACATCCCACAGGCTAACGCATCCCTAAAGTCAAGGAAATGGGAACGCAAACTGTTCATGGGAACTGAGGTCAATGGCAAGATATTGGGTGTCGTAGGACTTGGACGCATTGGTGCAGAGGTTGCCAAACGTGCGCAGGGACTTGAGATGACCATACTTGCATACGACCCGTTCATCTCAGAAGAACGCGCACAGGAGTTGGGTGTAGAAATGGCTACAGTCAATGAGATTGCAGTGCGTGCTGATTTTATTACTGTGCACACACCACTCATCAAAGAGACACGAAACATCATCGATGCCGAGCAGTTCGCTTTAATGAAAGAGGGCGTACGCATCATCAACTGCGCACGCGGTGGTATTATTAGTGAAGAGGCTCTCGCAGATGCCGTAAAAAGCGGCAAGGTCGCAGGTGCGGCATTTGATGTGTTTGTAAATGAACCTCCATTTGACAGCCCATTAATGGATCTTGATAATGTCATCATGACCCCGCATCTTGGTGCATCGACTGAAGAGGCGCAGATCAATGTCGCGGTATCGGTTGCGGATGAAATCATTTCTGTATTGAATGGCGGCAGTGCTAAGAATGCCATCAATATTCCGTCAGTCAAACCTGAGGTTATGGCTGTGCTTGCGCCATACATCAAACTTGCCGAGACTATGGGAAGTGTTGCCGGGCAACTTATGGGCAGCAATTGTGAAAAGGCTGAGATCGGGTATTATGGCGAGATATCTGAAAAAGATACAAGAGCTGTGACGGTCGCGGCACTAAAAGGTCTTCTTGAGACTGCACTTGGTTCCGGTGTAAATTATGTGAATGCTCCGGCACTTGCAAAGTCACGTAAGATAGAAGTTGTTGTGAGTAAGTCTGAAACATCAGAAGAACTTGTATCAACTATACGGATCAAACTTACAAAAGGCTCTGAAACAAAACTTGTTGCAGGTGCAGTTGTTGGCAATGAACCGAAGATCATCCAGATCGATGATTACCGTGTCGATATTGTTCCATCAGGTTTCATGATCGTTTCAAATCACGTAAACCGACCAAATGTAATTGGACCATGCTGTATACTGCTTGGCGAGAATAACATCAATATTTCAGGCATGCAGGTCGGACGGGTTGAGATCGGCGGCACTACAATTATGGCGCTTAATGTTGATTCTGAAGTACCGAATGCTATATTGGATCAGATGAGGAATATTGAAGGAATATTGGATGCTAAACTGGTGACGCTTTAGAAGTTTTGGCAATTGTGCACTTTGCCCTGGTATTACTTTATTGATGTCGATTTTCACATAAGGTTATTAATATTATGTAATCAAATAAGGTTTCAAATGATGCGAAAACGAATTTACCATCGTTTCCCGCACAGGGAAATACAATTTGAACAAAAGTACCGTTACTATTCTGATTTGCCGTTCCTTGTAAAGGTCATGGCGAGTATGGATGGCAAGTTCGGAATGTTCGTTACCGAATCTGTTGCACAGAGAGGACATCGCATTCAGGCAAAACGTGAGATAAGTGTTGAGATCATGACCAATGGAGTGGATTTTGCACCGCTTAATTATGAGAATGTTGATGGGATCATTGATACTATCGAACCTGAAGGCATAATCGACTTTAAGATTGCACTAAAATACAGTTATCTTGACGGAAAATATAATCGGGTTCCTTTTAAGGGAGATATGTATCTTGTGCGAATAATTCTTGAAAGCGACGTATCAACACTTCAGGTAAAGCATATAGATGGTCCTTATCGTACCGAATGTGGCAGGGTTGCCGATACTATTATCGAGGAACTGCGACGTGGTGTCTGATGGGGCAGGTGAATGAACTTACATTGGTGGTTGCAGCACCTTTTAAAAAAAATGCGACTTCCTCACTTTCGATGAGGGATTTTGAGTTTGCACTTTCTTTTGACTTTAAGTGGATGTCTCCTGATGAAGCATCAAAAGTACGTGATTTGGGCATTAAGTCAAGAATCCTGACACTTAATGAGGGGGCACTCGAACCTGTTTTTAATCTTGACGTTATTGATATTCCTCATGGATTCAAACCGGATGTTGATTTGTTCAAGGAGAAGACGTTATTGGATAATATGATGGATCATGTTTCCACAACTACAGGAATGGGACTACGGGACATTGCAGCTAGAATAAATACAAAACAGGAACAACTTTCCGACCTTGTGAACATCGAGGTTGCTGCATTGTTGGTAGCAAAGGAGGTGGGATGCGACATTGAGCAGTTCTATGAACGGGTGCATGATGTGGTATTCGATAGAAGTCATCGATAGATGATTTTGATAGAAGTCATCGATAGATGATT
>DQIO01000090.1 GCA_020793555.1 Methanosarcinaceae archaeon
TCCACATCGTGTTACCATTCCTGACCATTACCGTGCCTGCAAGTTCGGCTGGCTCGATGATTTCGGAGCGGGTTTTGTCCGGCATTTTGGTCATAATCTTCATCTGCGTGGCATCGGTTTCCTCGCCAAACGATGATGTCATGACCATTGTGGCTGAAAAGTCCTCTATGCTCTCCTGCTGCGCAGTCATCTTTGCAGCGATCTGTTCTGCAGACATCTGTTCGGTGCATCCTGCAATCAACACGATTGCAAGAACCACCAGAACTGCTGCTATTTGTTTCTTCATTTATTTTTATCTCCTTATGTTGTTTCTATTGTACGTGTTCAAGTCACGTTGTGGTTATTGTGCATAACACATGAATAAAGTTCTTTATTTCTAACTTTATGTTAGACATATTTAACATCACAATATAAAAAGATTTCGGATTTTGAAGTTGTTGATTCGAATTTCGTGTCAGTAGATTCAGGTTTGAATTCATAACAGGAAGAAAACACCCGGTCGATTTTCTCATTCCCGGGTACCAAGAGATGTGCTGGCATCTGTGCTGTTCGGGATCTATCTCGTCCCGATACGGTTTGGAATGGCGATTGGTGTGATATGGCCTTGGGACAAAAGCCTTTTATGCATAAACATCTATTTCGTACTCCACTTACAGCAAACATCATCCTACGCGGTCCCGTGGCTTAGCCAGGATATAGCACCGGGCTTCTAACCCGGGGGCCAAGGGTTCGAATCCCTTCGGGATCGCTTTTATTCTTACTTTTTTTGACTGTCACTTTCTGTTAATCGAGACTAAATATGTCGGTATTCTGGCAGATCATACAAATAAATACTAAAACATATTAATTCGCGATTACCATAAAAATTGAGAAAAGTGTGCATTTAATGATGACCTATTGAGTGTACGCAACCAATAATATGCACATAATACAATAAAATATATACGGCTGTTGAATCGTTTGTGAAAATAACAGAGTTTTAACTCGTTTTAAGACCAAACTTTTTGACAGTCCTGTTCAGATCTAAAAAAAGCTACAAATCTAAAAACATAGATTTGCAGCTAAATTTGGTTTTAGTTTTAGTTTTATCCTGTATTGTACTCTGAGAGACAGTAAGCACATCCATCATAACCATCAGCCAGTGCTTTTTCCAGTTCACAGTAATAGAGTCTGTTCCTGTAAGCTATCCTGTGTGCCCATTCACAATCCTTTAAGTGCAATTCCATGCTCTCTGGATTTTTGTTGGCCACATAAGGTGCGTAGCTTCCTATGCCTGAAGTCTCGATGTTAGCTGTGATCAATGCTTCAGTTTCATTGATCGCAAGATCCTCAACTGTTGCTTCCACAGTTACGCTGGTATCAGGTATCGCCTGGGCAATTATAGCAGGGAACAACACTACCGGCGGCATATTATCAACAATCTCGTCTACCAGCCAGTCAACGACATAATCCAGTATCATCTCTGGCAATTCCCATGGCAGCGGAATGGTAATATCCACATCAGTGATGTCCACCGTTAATTCATTATTTTCATTTAACGAAACAATTCCTTCTGCATTCTCAAGATCAATGGTAATTCCATTGATGTGCATATCGAATATATTGTAAGTACTGGTGTCCTCGTCAACATCCCAAAACAATACTGAAGTGGTTGTTGTGATCTGGACATTTACACTCAGCCACACATCTGCCGTGATACTGCCTGACAGTTCGATCGCATTTCCCGGTTTAAGGTCAAAATCAAATTTCGAGAAACTGATATTTGCCCCAAAATCTGCCCATACCCTGTCAATATCAATGTCTACATCTACAAGACCAAAAGTCGCAATGGCTACAACCCAATCTACCAGTTCATCCATAAAGTCCACGATACTTGGCATATCGAATTCATGGGAACCGGTCTGGGTCACTGATTTTGGATGCGTGGTACGAGCCCACCAGAAATCATAGACCCTGTGCATTCCATTCTCATTCACACCCAATCCAAGATGATTTCCATTTGTAAAATCTGTGATTGCATTGACATTACCGCCAGTGTAACCCAGCAAGTTGACCGAAGCAGCCATGACAGACGGACTCAATACCTTCACATTGCCCAATCCGATGCTGAGTTTATTCTCATCTCCCGGCGGCATGTAAGGCAGGTCCAGTGCGAACAGCACCGGGCTGAGTTCAATGGACGTTATATCATCTGTCAGGTATTCTTCCATTGCAATGCCTAATATCTCATTGAGTTTGTTCAGCACATCAGCTGGCAGGTTATATGTGTCGTTCAGTTCCACATCTTCAATGGCAGCCTCTACAAACTCTATTTTGAACATACGTGTTGTCTGATCAAAGACAGGGTTTACTGCAACCCTTAATTCAGCCTCCAGTTCGAATTCGATTCCACCAAGAACTGTGAAATCGACCTGACCCCTGACATTCATCCTCATGTCAAGACCCGCAGTAAAATCAATGGTAGGTGCTTTTACCAGCGAGACTTCATATCCTATGTCCATGAATTCCTGTAAACTCTCTGGAACATCCTCGATGGGTAATTCATAATTACCACTGAATGTTGGAAATTTTCCGATGCAAAAAGCAGTTTTCATGAACTTATTGATCAAAGATTCATGAACCTGAACCATTACATCATATCCTGCGGTGGTCATTTTTTCACCTCAGGCGTGGTGCTCTTTTTTCCTGTGGTCCGGTCAATTTTCACTTTTACTTTTAGCGGTTTTCCTTCCCTGACCATTGTATAATATGGCCTTTTAGCCTCGGGTTGTTTATCCATGACCTTCCTGACATCTTCATCTATCATTAACCGCCATTTCTGATGTACTTCCTGCTTAAATGCATCATCAATGACTATTCCTTCTGCTAAAATAGTACCGGCAAAGTCCTGTTCTAATTGCGTCTTTAACTCTGGCCGCTGCTCAAGTGATGCTTTTAAGTCGTTCAAAGATTCTACTTTAAAACGTTCTAACCTTTCTTTATTGAATTTCGAATTATATATCAACGAAAATCCCTCCATACAATATAGAAACTACAAATAACCATTTACGAGTGATTTTTCATGATTGATGAATATGTCGGTATAAATTAACGAGCATATATTAAAATTGACATATATTTTAAAAATATATTTGCCATACCCACTTTTCCGCATTCATTGAAAAAAACCAGAGTTAAAATTATGCAATTCAAAAACTTGATAATTGACAGAAATATGGATTTTCAATCTGCCTATTAAAAATAAGTGGTGAATAATGTGCACACAACACGGTAAAATATATACGAATTCTGCCGTGTATTGTTGTAGTGTTTTGAAATCTATGCATTTT
>DQIO01000089.1 GCA_020793555.1 Methanosarcinaceae archaeon
CACAAAAAAAGATATTGAACTCTCCCTGTACTATTATCAAAAATACCAAAAAGATAGTATTGGTCCAAGAGACATGATACATGTTGCAACCATGCTGAATAATAATATTGAAAAGATAATCAGTGTGGATAAACATTTTGATCTGATAAAAGAAGTAAATCGTATCGATCCGTTGGAACTGATCTGAGTTTTTTTTCAACCATTTGTTGATTCTTTGTCGGTTAATTTTTTCACTGCTTCCCTCAGGTCTTCATCGACTTTGTTTGCTTCAATTTGATGTCGTTTTTTTGAATACACATCATATTCAGCATGCACCAATTTTCTGGCCATTTCACTGGAAATACGTCCAGCATTGGAAAGGATCTCCTGATCATTCAGCTCCAGAAAAGCATCCAATTTTGTTTTCCAGTTTTCCATGTACATTATTTTGTGCTGACGGGCCTGTAATTCAGCGAAATCAAGGTATTGATTGACCAACAATTCCAGAGTGCTGATTTCTTCTTTGTTCAAATAATTCTTTGCGATTTCCACATCCTGTTTGGTGTGCTGTCGTCTACGTCCCACCCCTTTCCAGATGGTTAGTCCCATATTAGGCTTGCTAGCATCGGCACGGCTGTGTATGATCTCTGCTGCAGTCATTCCGGTTACAGCATATAGTATTTTGTTTTGCACAGTTGCAAAGAATTCCTTGCTAAGGTTATGGCGAGAATCGTAATCGGCGCTAAGTGCATAAATATCCCTGATTTTTTGATAAAAACGCTTTTCTGATGCCCGAATGGCCCGGATACGATCAAGCAATTCATCGAAGTATTCGATGCCGTCCGGCTCCGACAGTCTTTCATCATCAAGGGTGAAGCCTTTGACAATATATTCCCTAAGATGCTCAGTAGCCCATTGGCGAAATTGCGTTCCACGATGAGAGCGAACACGATAACCCACGGCAATGATGATATCCAGATTATAAAAGTCAACTATGCGCGAAACCTGTCTGTTTCCTTCAGTTTGAACTATCCGGAATTTCCGGATAGTTGCTTCTGGCAATAATTCGCCTTCAACATATATGTTTTTGATGTGCTCATTTATCGTTCGCACATCTTTATGGAAAAGCTCTGCTAAAAGACGCTGGCTGAGCCAGACGGTTTCATTTTCCAACCGTACTTCAATGCGCTGCCGACCATCTTCTGTCCGGTACAGGAGAATACTGCTTTTTGTTGGTATATCGTAATCCTCAGTCATTATTCTTCATCCACTACATTTACCCACTCATGCCCATATCCCCTTACTCATATTCGATTGTGACCTTGACCTTACTGATACCTTTTGGATAATTTGTACCTGTCAAAGTTCTTGGTAGTCTTATCGTTCTCAGCATCCATTTCTATTTTTGTCATGGTTTTTGATTTCCTTGGTTTTTTACAATATTTTGTTATACATCATTGTTTTTTTGATATATATATCAAAGCTAAGCAAGGTGAAAGTGTTTATCCAGCAACAAACGCGAATTTTTCAATACCTGCATGAAGTTGTTGATAACCGGATGCTGACTTTTTGTTGAAAGTTGGGTTGTAGTCAGACTTTCTACACTGACTCCTAAATTTCCCCTCATTGCAATATATTTGAATCCAACATTATAAAAAGTACGTTAACTACAATTAACATAAAACTCAACTTTATGTTAATCGTAACTGTTATATTACTTAAAATGAATTTACACTTATGGATATTCCTGCCTTAATGATACAATTCAATGACTGGTGGAAGACCGGTCATGTAAGAAATGAACACCGTAAAGAAAAGCGCCGGACGCTTTTCACTGAGATCGAGAAATATCTCCCTGACAGGCAAATCATAGGTATTACAGGCCTCCGGCGAACCGGAAAAACTACGCTGATGTACCAGTTGATCGACCACCTGATAAACAGCGGTGTTGATCCAAAAAATATACTCTATTTTTCCTTTGACGAATCCATAGCCGCACAACCGGATGTAATGGAGCAGTTACTTGAGAATTATAAGAAACTCATTCTTAAGAATGATGCAGAGCGGTCATACATATTTATAGACGAAGTGCAGTATGTGGCTAAATGGGAGGCTGTGGTGAAAAGATACTATGACCTTTATCCTGAGATGAAATTCTTTGTATCCGGCTCGGCAAGTTTGCAGATCAAGAAAGCGAAAGAGAGTCTTGTGGGCAGGTTGTATGAGTTCGTGCTTAATCCCTTAAATTTCAGGGATTTCCTTTTGATGAAAGATATGCAATTGCCGGAGGTTGTAACGGATTTCGATTTTAAACTGTTTGAACAGAGATATTCAGACTTGTTTATTCAGAAAGATGAGATTGAATCACTTCTCCATGAATATATGATGAAAGGTGGATTTCCAGAGATCCTTGAAGAAGAGTCTATTGAGAAGATACACCGATATCTCAGAACAAACACTGATAAGATCATATTCCAGGATATAACCAATTTGTTCGATATCAGGGAACCTGCACTCCTCATGGAAATTCTGAAGATTATTGCATCCCAGTGTGCAAATGTAATTGATTACCAAAGCTTTGCAGGGTCGCTGAATGTGTCAAGACAAACAGTATCGAATTATATTCTATATTTACAGGAGTCATTCCTTCTCAGGAAAATGTCGAATTATACCGGAAGTCATCTTTCAAGTGCCCGCAAGGCAAAGAAGTTCTACTTACAGGATCACGCTCTGGTAAATGGCCTGCTCGGTTTTACGGACATGGTTTTCCCTGCGGATTATGCCGGCAGGATAATTGAAAATATCTGCGTGAACCATCTGGCATCTGAACATTTCTGGCGCAAAAATTATGAGGTTGACATCATCCTGAATGACGGCGAGGTCGTCCCTGTTGAGATAAAATACAGAAACGATCCAACCGACATCAAAGGACTTGAAAAATTCATGTCCAAATTTGAAATCGAGACCGGTGTTGTGATCACAAAGGATGTCTTAAAGCTCAAAGCCGAGGTCGGAGATATTTTATTCATACCGGCGTGGTTGTTTTTAAGTGTGTTCAAAAGATCGGATTGGAGATAGTTCACGGAATGGATTTGCGGCGCGTGGTATGTCAAATACCACCGAACGAACGCGAATTTTTCAATGCCCGACATGGAGTTGTTGATAACCGAATGCCAGCTTTTTGTTGAAGGTTGGATTTGGATTATACTCCTACATTCTACACAGATTTCATATGTGCCCCATCGTACCAAAAACCATATAGGCAATACTACCAATTTACCATTATGCATGAAA
>DQIO01000088.1 GCA_020793555.1 Methanosarcinaceae archaeon
GATATCTTGCACTCGCAGTGCTTGAGATGGGAGATTTTTACGAAATGCGTGCCGAACAAGATATTATCCTGTATGATGAAACAAATTCGATCAACAATCCCACGATCATGATGTCTACATCAAAACATATCGATGTCGATGTTCCACAGGGTGTTGTTGAAGCGATGGAAATACGCGCAGAAGGTGCATATAATTATGTCAACCGATTTCCCGAAAGTTCGGGGGAACGATATGATGCATACAACAGGTGGGCGATCGATACTGCTGGCGACATCATCATATCGATGAGTGAAAGTGCGCCCGGACAAAAGTATATTCTTACCATAAACGCAGGCGCGATTGATAGTTCCGGACACTATCGAAGGAACAGCGGATATATTGAGAATATCGAAGGTATCGATACAGCGATTATGCCACTGTATGAACTGTGCATCGAAAACAATCTTGTATTCATACTTACGGCAGACCATGGAATGGCATTTGCGACAGATGATGTTCGCGGAGGTCATCAGGCTGAAAAGTATGCGGTCACTTCCGAAGCGCAGATGATACCGTTTATTGTTCATGCGCCCAATGTCGATGCTCGGGTCATCGATGGTAAATTCGGACAGGAGGATATTGCCCCGACGATCCTTAGCATATTGAACATCCCGAACGAATTACAATTCACGGATGGCAGTGACATTGGTCTGAAAGATTACGTGAACATAAAAGTCGATGCGCCGGCTTCAAGTAGTGTTGAACTGGTACGCGATGGAGTTACGATCGCATCCGCATCCGATGACGATGAATATCTATTTGTTGGGATTGAACCGGGAGTTAACTATACTGTGCGCGCAGGAGGTGCACTGGGTGCACACGATATACGCGATAGTGTCATGGAACAAGAAGTGTTCGCAGATTCAGATATGATGATCGAATTTACGGCACATGCTGTGACTTCTGAAAATGTGGGGCTTTTCCAGAACATGCGACACCTCATCGGCGGGGTTTTGATCGTGTTGATAAATGTTATTGGATTGGTGATTATTGTGAGGATATCGAAGGAATAAGTAGATCAATGAGGATTTCATTTTGCAACCAGAGCACGACCGCACCGTAAAGACGAGCAAAGCAAGGAGATGAGTGTGCGGTGGTGCAACATGAAGAATGAAGGGGCATTACTGCGAAGAAAACGAAGCGCCAGCGGAGTTTGATGAGCAGTTATACGACGTCCACTCTCCATCACCTGCCTTTAATCTAACCTTGTAACAATGTTTAAATGCATAAACACCATAATTTGTCCTATATGAGTGTTGTAAGTCTACCAAGAACCATCGAAAACGAGATTAATGCACTGGTTAAGGGTGGTTATTTCAGGAGTAAGGACAGTTTCATTGAAGAATCTGTCAAGTACATGCTGGTTAACCGCGGGGATCTTAAAATAAATGCTGCTGTCGAGATGTATCGATTTAAAGACGTAAGTCTTGCCAGAGCCGCGGAAGTGGCAGGTTTGTCGATCTTTGAGTTCAAGGAACTTTTGAAAACAAGGGGAATTAAGATGGTTGTTGAAGCACCATCTAAAGAAGAGATTGACAGTCAGATCAAAAGGATGGAAAATGCACGATGATGCAGATTCTATTCGATACTGATATACTATCCACTTTTGCAAAGGCTTATGCAATTCAACACCTTGAGGCACTTTTTTCCAATGACCATTTGTTGATTACGCCTGAGGTTTATTCTGAATTGAAAGTGCCGAAGGAATATGGGTATGATTTCCCTGATCAAATATTTAATTCCAATCGTTTTGATTTGGTGCAATTGACCGATAAAGAGATTGACGAGTTCAAGTCAAATTTGCTTGATATAAAATCAATCCACAGTGGAGAACTTGAAACTATCACAATAGCCATGAACAGAGGATACATATTCTGTTCCAAAGACGTTAAAGCACTGTATTATGCAGTGGCTCATGGTGTTGAAGTATTATATTTTCATACTATCCTGAAAGCATTTTGGAAATTTGAAATACTGGCACAGGAAAAGGTCGAGTCACTCATGGATACTATGGAACAGGTGGACAATATGACTATCAAAAACAGGGATATTATTTTTGAGTCATAGCCAAATACTTTTTGTTTATTTGTTTATATATTTTGCAACCAAAGCATGACCGCACCGAAAGGACGAGCGAATCGAGGAGATGGAGTGTGCGGTGGTGCAACATAAAAAATAAAGGGATCTCCCCAACATTGAGTGGGTTGATATTCGACGGGATGAACTGGATTTACAGGATGGTACGGACCACTCATATCCTGTCAATTCTATTCATCCTGTCTATTAATTCAGGAAATATAATTTCCATGTTTGAAAACATATCTGGAATAGTGATGTTGCCCACACAATGTTAAAGAGAAACAAATTAAGGAGTATTACTGCGAAGAAAAAGAAGCGCCAGCGGAGTTTGATGAGCAGTTATACAACGTCAACTAAATAACACAAGTTTGTAAACACAAAACCCCCACAAAATCTCAACGCACCACAGCTAAAGACATACAATAGAATCATCGTATTTGTATAGCTGATATTTTTAGTGCAAAATTCAAATCTATACGAATCAAAACCAATGCGACCGCCGTCAGGCGGCATTTTCCATAATATACTGTCGTGAAAAAGCTAAATCGTTAGTAAATATCTTATTGGTAATGATGGAATGCGGGATGCGCTTCCGATAGTGATTGATCCGGCATTAAAAGTATCGTACATGATTGTCGGTGCACCTTTGTGTTTAACACAGGCGGTTGGTTTATAGAGTTTATGAGAAAAACAGCGCGACCACACGCGCGCAGCGCGGCACATTTCAACACCATTAACATGAAATGTAAAATTATTTTTAAGCAGTATCGTATTTGCATGTTTGGGTTGTGGGTTTGGCAGCAGTGAAATGCGCGCCTACGGCGGGAACTGATACCACGTTTTCTTAACTTCCTGTCAATTGTTGTGCCACTATCTATTTATGAACTATTCAATCTACCGACAACGTTTATGCATAGCTGAATAGTTACAATGATTTTTAAACGGTGTCATATTTGCAGATATGAGAATCGCAGGTTTGGGTTATAAGGTTATGATTCACGGGTTTGGTGGCAGTGGAATACGCCGCCGGACGGCGGGAATTGATGCACCGTTTTCTTTGATATGGGTTAATTGCTGTGCGGGGTTTGAATTTTTGAAATGTG
>DQIO01000087.1 GCA_020793555.1 Methanosarcinaceae archaeon
ATTATGCATCATTATGCATAATAGTATATAAAGGTGACCAGTCTATACATGAGAGAATGATTACAAATACATGCAGACGCTTTTTGCCAGTGTTGTGTCAACTTCCAAGTGTCTGATTATAATGGGCATAGATTATGTAGTATAATTTTTTAAACTCCAAATAACCGATATGTTTCTACACAGCACTGTCATCTCACAGGCTGGGGAACACTCACGTGCAAATTGTGCGTACATGTGGATACCGATGTTAAAGAGGGAGGGAGAGAAAGATACAGCAATTGACCTAAACTAAAGAAAAAGGAGCATCATTCCCCAACGCATGCGACACATTCCACTGCTGCCAAACCCACAACCCAAAACTGCAATTCCCATGTCTCTAAATACGATACTGCTTGAAAACAATTTTATATTTTATGTTCATAGTATTGGAATGTGCCGCGCTGCGCGCGTGTGGTCGCGCTGTTTTTTGCATCTACTCGCCCCCTTCTAGTCTAGCGACATTATATTGTTGACGTGACACGAGTCTTAAGGATGGCTGAATAGTTACCATCAAACAAACTAAGGACACTTGTATTAATTGTAACTGTCAAACTTGGGCTACAAGAAAAATACATGATTTGTTTGTACTTGTTCTTGAATGTGAAAAGTATGATGTAACTTTTGAACAATTGTAACCAATAATTCAAGGAATTATAGATTTTACCGTTGAATTTCGCTATCCTGACTACCGGGCAACTTCCGAAGAAGCAAATGATGCTCTGGAGAATACCGAAAAATCTCGTGCATTTATTATGAATAAACTGTAAAAGATTATTTTCTCATTTGATCGATGAAAATCGATGAAATTTACATATGGACCGACTAAATCAACATCAAAATCATTTTGTATCATTACCACACAACACCTACCCATCATGACACCACAAGACTACTATGACATAATTATCGTGGGTGCCGGACCTGCGGGTTCAACGGCAGCCACATACGCAGCAAAAAACGGTGCATCTGTTCTGTTTATCGATAAGAAAAAAGATATCGGCACACCACTCCAATGCGGTGGATTCCTGCCGCACTATGAGGAGTTACAGGCATTGATACCAGATGCTGAACTGCCATACACACTTGAGAACTATCCGGCAGACTGTGTACTCACAACTACCAACTACCAGAGATTTATCTCACCCAATGGGGATTCAAAAGGGTTTGAGGTTAATGCCAATGCGCTTGACCGAAGGCGGTTTGATAAATATCTGGCAAAAGAGGCAGTCAAAGCAGGTGCAGAACTTCTGGTTGGTACAAATGTAAAATCCATCAATGGAACAACAATTGAAGCGGACGGGATATTTGGAAAATTTACCATAAATTCAAAAGTAATCATAGGAGCAGATGGTCCGAATTCATTTGTCGCAAGATCCAAAGGACTGATTGGTGAACCTGATCCGATGGGAATAGCGACAGCACTGGGATACGAACTTACAGGAGTGGATGTTGACACGGATGCTGTTGAAATGTATTTTGGTCGGGACTACGTGCCTGGTGGATATGCATGGGTAATATCACAGGGTGGCGACAGCGCAAATATCGGCGTAGGCATCCGTAACGCTTTGTGCGAAGAAGGTGTATCTGTTCGTGATTATCTTCACAGGTTCATGTATGAACACCCTGTTGCAAGTGAAAAACTAAAAAACGGCAAGATCATTTCAGTAATATCGGGACTCGTGCCGGTTGGAGGTTCTCCGAAAGTAACCGCAACAGAAGATACTATTATAGTAGGCGATGCCGCAGGACATCTTATCGCAACCAACGGCGGCGGGATACCTACCGCAATGGTTGCAGGGAAGATTGCAGGCGAAACTGCGGCGGAATTCATAGCTGGCAAATGCGCCCTCACCGATTATGAAAAACGGTGGAGGGAACAGATCGGACTTGAGATTAAGACCGCCCTGTATGTAAGGAAACTCATGGACGGTTTAATGCGCTCTGATACAATGATGTCATCCGCAGTCAAAATGATATCATCGGAACACATGAAATCACTGCAGCGCGGACGACTACCCGATCCAGTCAAAAAAACATTGCTTGGAATGAATATGGGGTTTGCATAACAATGCACGTATTAGTATATGGTTCATTGAAATTACATTATCCAAACCATGCCACATTGAAAAATGCCAAATTTCTCTGTGCATCAAAAACAACGGAAAAATACACAATGCTTGATCTTGGCAAGTTTCCAGGCGTTGTAAAAATCGATGATGATTCAATTCCCAAATCACAGATCAATGGAGAAGTTTACGAGATCGACTATGATGCGATCAAATATCTTGATGAATTTGAAGGAATCTGGTTCACACGTGAAATGGTTTCAATTGAGTGTGGAATATCAGTTTGGATGTATTTCTTAAATGCCATACCAGATGAATATGAAGTAATTGGAAGCGGTATTTGGGATAACTGAACAAAAATTAAATGATGAAATCACAACATCAATTATCAGGATACAATATGACAGAAAGCACTGCAAAAGACACGATCTATTACGAAGCACACGGAAACCTGTATCTTAATATCACAAACAAATGTAGTGCAAGCTGTGTTTTCTGTATTCGGGATTTTTCAGATGGTGTTTACGGATATAACCTGCGCCTCTCACACGAACCAACTGTTGATGAGATCATAAGTGAACTCGAAACCCTCGACCTATCAAAGTATAAGGAAGTTGTATTCACAGGGTTTGGCGAACCCACGATACGACTTGATGAAATGGTTGAGGTCACACGCTGGCTAACTGAGCGCAACGTGACCGTCAGACTTGATACGAATGGACATGCCAATCTCATAAATCCTGACAGGGACGTAGTCTCCGAACTAAAATATGCAGGAATGAGCGCCGTGTCGGTTAGTCTTAATGCCGAGTCTGAAGAATTATACAACGAACTGTGCAGACCAATCTACGATAATTCATATCAGGCCATGCTTGATTTTACAAGAGAAGCGCTGGATGCAGGAATACACATAAGGATGACAGTTGTTGGTGTACCTGAGATCGATATTGAGAAGTGCGAACGGATCGCACATGACATTGGTGCGGATTTCCATGTGCGATAGAGGACTTTAAATTTGGATCTCCCCAACATTGAGTGAGTAAATATTCGACGGGATGAACAGGATTTACAGGATGGGGCGGACCACTCATATCCTGTCAATCCTGTTCATCCT
>DQIO01000086.1 GCA_020793555.1 Methanosarcinaceae archaeon
CCCGTTCATCCTGTCGAAAAGCACCACCATTTACACAAGCATCCGGCGCATTCCAAAATCCATCCACAAAAAACACACGCCAAAACCCCTCAAACAACCGCCGAGCACGCAAACTTATAAATCGACATCCAACCCGCCCCCGTAGTTGAAAAATAAATATTATCAAATCCGATACAGGTTTGAATTAATAAAAAAATAAACCGCAGGCTCACCAAAAAATCAAAAATATAAAAAAAGATTGGCGCCGGTTAAAGCGCCGGATTTACGGTAGTACGATGTTCGAGGTTTAGAACCTTACAGTAAGGTCTGCAATCATCTGTTGACTTGCAACATCGATAAGCTTGACGATTGCAGTTTCGCCCTGATCTGCAATATCAAAAGGTGAACCAAGTTCGACTGTGGTCTTGTTGCCCAACAATGGGAGTGAGGTGTTATCGGTATAAAGGTACAGAACCTCTCCTGCTTCAAAACGCTCATCATCTGTGGTTAAACCTGCTATAGTAATTACACCTTCTGCATTACCACCAGTGACTGATACTTTGGTATTTGCAGATGTTAAGATAACTGCATCTCCACCCTGATGTTCAAGTTTAATTGTGCTGTTATCAATTTCTGCAGCGCTTGCCCTAATTGCTGCCTGTGGTGCCTGTTCTGGTGGGCCCATGCCGAATACGAATGCTGCGATAACTGCTGCGAGAATTACAGTGATTGCGACCATCAGGATAACACCGATGACCGGGGATACTGCATCTTCTTCCTTTAAGAAATTGTTTGCTTTGCTCATTTTATTTCACTCCGATTTTTTACTTAGCTGATACACTCATTTGTTGTTTTTTCTGGACAACCCTTTCGAGTTTTTTTGTCCACATCTTATCTCCAATGTCGGTGTATTCACATTCGAGATAATGTTGTACTGCAATGCTCAGGGCGTCTTTAGTTGAATTCTCTTTGCATTTCTGCTTGAGAGCAATAAGGTCGTCCTCTGCAAGTACGGTTTGTGCGTGTACGATTTTTACCATTATCTCACCTTTTTGAGTTAAACCATGCAGATCACATGTTTCCTCATACTCATCATTATGATGAGAAGTATATAAGTGTTATTGTCTGTAGGATAATAGAGCCACATTAGAAAGATAAACAGGAATCATGTTGGAATTATATCGCTAAATCTTCAATGGCAGAACAAAATGATTGTATATTGATTATATTATAATAATATACCAATTTGATGAACAATATGTTCTTTAAAGGAATATAATTTTACTAAAATGTGGCATGGGAAATTAAAAAAAACCAATATTGCCCATATAACACCTAAGACAACTCAAACAACCGATACAATCATAGAAATCGCTTGTGACCAAATATAGGAGAAACAAACAGTCTCCACCACAAGCGAAAGATGCCATATCCACCACAACTGAATCCCGCAAAACCTTAACTCTTGTAACGCCACTATGCCCCCAGACCACAGGAAACTCATTTGCACTCTATCCACCACGCTGGGCATACACCAAAAATTCGGTGTCTCAAAACCAATGTTCATCCTCAACAAGATCCAACAGTTCAAAAAGCGGCTCGCGTTTAAACGCCTTAAAACCACACTAATGACCATACAATTTCGAACGTAAAAAAAGTACGTGCCAAAAAATTGAAACATTTACTCAAAACCACCCTCGAAAAAAGACGCTTCACATCACTTCCAAGTATCATGCGGGAACCGAACGAGAAATCAGATCCTTCCAAACCCACACATTCGATCAACTCAGACGGCACTATCTCAAAAACCAGTTATTTCAATAGATGATTTATCAAAATCGATAATTACATAGACACGGATTTCACAGATTTACACGGATTTAAGCTTGTTCGGAATCGATATCATAAGAGTCTATTTGGTTTGTGGTGCAAAGTGTTTGATATTTGATAAACATCAAATCTGTGTAAATCCGCTGTAAATCAGTGTCTGAAAAACAACTGGATTTTGGAACTGTGCCAACTCAGACAAATGCGCCATATCAGTTGTAAGATCAACATCATCATATTGAATGGCACTGTTTCAAAATCCAGTTATTTCAAGTAAAGATTGGACAATTTTTCACCGCCGAGGGCGCAGAGTTGTTAACTGGTTTGCAACTCCCCTTCGCACCCTCATCGTGCTCAGCGGTCAGTTTTTTTTTCAATCGACGGCAAATAAAATGCGAATTTAAACGGATGTTGATTAGAATCAATATCAGATAAATAACTGGAAAATGAATAAGTGCCATATTGAATAATAAATACACGTAAAATACCGGAAGTCTTGAACCAGTTGAACACACCAACCTATGATGCATACACAGAACTGCCATCGTGATGCCACACCATATATATACATGGTCATGCATTTTTATTTTTTAATGGTGGGTAATCAAAACCAACTAAAAAAAAATGGCGGTGAGATCATGGAACAACAACATAGTATGGTAAAAAAGACAAATACAAACAAAGAAAGTTCAGTAATAACTAATTTGTTTAACATCCTCATAAACCTTCAATATGTCGAATTGACCGAAAATAAAAACCGGACAATGACAAACGACCTATTAGACATAACTATGGACACACACGGTGCGGAAATAACTGAAGAACTCATCCAGCTGTCCAATCAAAAAAACGACCTGTTTGATATGCTTGTAGACCTGCATGGTGCTGAAATGACAGAAGAACTTATCCACACATGCGGAAAAATGAATGGACTCAATTTTGGAAAACAACTTGGAAAATTTGATAATCCACAATCTGCGATCAAACATGTACATGCGTACATACAATCTCACTGTGAAATTAATACTGACGATGTAAAACCAAACAATAAAAAATATGCAGAAACCATTCATTTTAAAAATGGATTGATAAAAAAACTTTTAAGCCACAAAAAATCAACATCCATAAATCCACTTCACATACGCACACAAGGTTTTATCGAAGGTACACTATCCTTTATGACTGGCATGCAAGTCAATATAGACATAACCAATCCAGATAAAGACAAAATACATTTCAAATCTGAAAAAAGATTTTTCGGACTCCTATAATTCATAATTCACTAGTGTCGAATCAACTATCAAGTGTCGATTATGAAGGGCATAGGGCACAATTATAAAATCAAATTATTTCAATAATTATAT
>DQIO01000310.1 GCA_020793555.1 Methanosarcinaceae archaeon
GTTTGAAAACATATCCGGAATAGTGATGTTGCCCACACAATGTTAAAGAGAAACATAATTTTGTTCTACTGCCATATCAATCCTATAATGTTGTAATGTATTCATTCAATGTCCCACATGTTCAATATGGGATGATTGGGTATGAAGAAATATATAATGACACTTGCTTCCAAAAGTAAACACAAGTCACAGAAAATATTAAACGCTCTGATTTTGCTTGGATGCGATGAAGGCGAATATTTAGCAACAACCTCGCCTGCATTTCGTTTTGAACCCAATGCCCAGTATTGATTTTAAATTATAAGATCCAGCCATAAGTCATTTTCATGCACATTATTACCCATAACCCTTTCATCAATGTTATATACTTCAGAGTATAATACTTTAAAGTATATGAATTTCATTGGTCGAAAAAGAGAATTGGAAACCCTCTCAGCAAGGTTTGAAAGCAACAAAGCCGAATTCCTGATAATCTATGGCAGACGAAGGATTGGAAAAACCGAACTGATAAAAACCCTGATCTCAAAACAACATCCCGGCATCATCTTGATTGGCAGGGAAGAATCGAAGAAACTCCAGCTTGAGCGCTACTCAAGGATACTTGCAGAATATTTCAATGACGAATTGTTGAAAATACAGGCTTTTGCAGACTGGGATGCGTTTTTTGAATACATATATCAGCAGGCCAAAGAGCAGCGTTTCATTCTGGCACTTGATGAGTTTCCATACCTGATAAAAGACGACAAAGCACTGCCTTCCATATTACAGGATTACTGGGACAACAAACTTAAAGACAGCAACATATTCCTAATCCTTTCAGGTTCCAGCATTGCCATGATGGAAAAACTCATGTCATACCGAGCCCCTCTCTACGGAAGACGCACAGGTCAGATAAAACTTGATGCACTACCATTTAAGGACGTAGCAGGCTATGTGGGAAATGTAAAACGTGCGGTAGAGATGTACAGCGTATTTGGCGGCACTCCTGCATACATCACACAAACAAATCCAGCACATGACATATACTGGAACATAGACAAGAACATATTGAATTTTGATTCGTTCATCTACAGGGATATTAAATTCATCCTGCTTGAAGAACTTGAAGAACCTCGGTATTATTTCTCAATACTTGAATCGATCGCCAGCGGCAGCACAAATCTTGGCAAGATCACAAATTATACAGGACTTGATCGCAGCCTCGTAAACAAATATCTGGGTGTACTTATTGATCTTGGAATAATAAAACGAGAAATACCCATAACAGAATCCATCCGGTCCAAAAAAGGACTCTACTTCATAAAGGACAATGCATTTGCTTTTTGGTTTCGGTTCATTCTCCCCAATGAGGACTTGATCGATCTTGGGCGTGGTGAAGTTGCGTTGCAGCGTATTAAAAATGGGCTTAATTCTTATCTTGGCAGAACATTTGAAAATATTGCAAAGGAGTTCCTGTGGGATTTTAACCTGAAAGAAGATATTCCATTTTCATTTTTAAAACTCGGATCATGGTGGTACAAAGAAAGGGAGATCGATATTGTAGCCCTCGACGATGAATCCAACATCTTCTTTTGTGAAGTGAAATGGAAAGATATGAGTGAAGCAGAAACATTGAGCCTGATAAAGCAATTGAAGGAAAAATCCAAGCATGTCCATTGGCACAATGAAGATCGAAATGAATATTATGGGATCATAGCCAGAACAATAAAGGGAAAGGAAAAGTTAACCGATGCCGGCTACTTTATTTTTGATCTTAATGATTTTGATAAGTGGGTTGTTGAATGACTCAAACAGTTCATTTTATTCCCCATATTATCTTAAAGGGGAATTTTTCAACTATTGACTCAGTTTCATTTACGTGAGGGTATATCATATTTCCCATGTATACCTACATCAGGTAAATATGATATACTGATATACCTGCACTTCAATGAGCCAATGACGTTCAGTGTTGTGGTAATCCGCCGCCTGCGGAGGTTGTATTGGTTTTAGTTTCAGATAGAATAATCTCATTTACACAAATATCTTACCACAGCCACACAAATACTAATTAACAACTCTGTGTACTTCTGTAGTTGATTTTTTTGATAAGTCTCATTTTATAACTTAACCGGAATGAATTGTAAAATAACAAATCTACGAATCACTTTTAGAATCCAATTCCCCGCCACCCGAAAGCGCATCCCGCACAATCTTCATAGCGCACAGATCACCACACATCGAACACGCATCACTGCCAGTAACCCTGCTCTCCCGAATACATCTTGCACGCTCGCCATTTATTGCCAGGCGATACTGCGCTTCCCAATCAAGATCACTGCGCGCATGTGCCATCTCAATATCCCACGCCCGTGCACGCTCGCGCTGTCCGTCTTTTACAAGGTCAGCAGCATGTGCTGCGATCTTCGTGACAATAGCACCTTCCTTGATATCATCCACACTCGGTAATGCAAGATGCTCTGACGGCGTTGTCATGCACAAAAAATCCGCGCCGTACATTCCTGCAAGCGTACCGCCGATTGCACCGGTGATGTGGTCGTAACCCGGCGCGATATCAGTTACAAGAGGACCCAGCAGGTACAATGGAGCGCCATCACAGAGCTGCTTCATTCCCTTCACACTTAACTCGACCTCATCGATGGGAACATGTCCGGGACCTTCCACAAACGTCTGGACATCCACAGCACGTGCGCGTTTCACCAATTCACCAAGCGTGATGAATTCCATGAACTTTGGTCGATCGGATGCATCGTGAATACATCCCGGACGCATGCCATCCCCAAGACTCACCGTCATATCGTATTCGCGAGCGATCTCCAAAAGATAATCATACTCCGCATAGAACGGATTCTCCTGATCGTTATGCAACATCCACGCGATCGAAAATGAACCACCGCGACTTACAACATTCATGATCCGATCACTGGTTACCAGGTGCTCAAGCGCGTTTTGGTTGACCCCGCAATGCACTGTAACAAAATCAACGCCATCCTCCGCATGCTTTCGCACTGAATTGAACATGTCATCGGATGACATGTCCACAACAGCTTTTTGTGTGGCAGCAGCCTGATATATCGGAACCGTTCCGATAGGAATATCCACCGCATCCATGATCCTTTGCCGTATCATGCTGAGGTTGCCGCCTGTTGATAGGTCCATCAGGGTATCTGCGCCAAAGGTCTCTGATGCTTTTGCTTTTTTAACCTCTTCCTCAATATCCACATAATCGCGGGATGTGCCGATATTTGCATTGACCTTTGTACTCATGTACTTGCCCACGGCAATAAGTCTGGAATTTCCCTCAATGTTGTGTGGGATGGTTATCCATCCCTTTGCAACGCAGGAACGAACCCTTTCGGCATCGATCCCTTCAGCTTCAGCTACAGCTTTTATTTGCGGTGTAATAATCCCTTTTTTTGCATCTTCCATTAATGTCATTGTTACTCCGATTATTATGGATACTGTATGATTGTTATGGTGCAGAATAGGGTATATGTAGATATATATGTTTCACGGTACGATGTAGAAGAAGAATATATTGATAGATGTGTTCGTTTCACTAAAAATAACGTGACTTTTTTTCATTATTTGGAATGCATGGCAAAATATCAACTACAAAGAGCGCAGAATTGATCGGCACATGGCACTCTGCGACAAACTAGAAGCAAAACCCAATCAATCACACACCGACGGCGCAAAATTGATGGAGGCGGTGTTGGCTTAAGCTGGTTGGCGCATAATCTCAAATACGGTGCCAAAATTTGAAGTCATCTGCAAAAGATACCATTAAATACCAATAGATACACATCGATATTTTTATGGCACATACAAATCCGCAGATAAATATCCGTTTGCCTTCAAAATTACAATCAGCTACCGAACAGTATGTCGATAGTTATGGTTACAGGAACATTCAGGAATTTATTCTTGAGGCAATACGGGACAAGCTCTTCAGAGACAACAAATATGATGAGACATTCTCCGGCAAAGAGATCGACCTAATCGAAAAACTATTGTCGGTTTCCATTGAGAAAGGCAAGCTAAAAGACCGAAATGATATCATCAAACCCATTCAGGTTTAAAAGGATTCACGCTAAAACTGTAAATAATGTATTCAGGGTCAGGTTAAACCTTCAAAATAATGAAATTAGACTCATCTATGCAGTATTATCTCCCAATATTGTTCTTGTATGTTTACTGGATCGGAAAAACAACTATACAGATCTGGAAAAGTATTTGGGAAAACTTTTAGATAAATAAAAGGTATACTCAATCAATCACAGACCGATGGCGCATTGCACTGTTACCAAACTCATAGCCCAAATATACAATTCTCAGAACAGCAAATACGTGACTGCTTGAAAAACCGATTGTATTTCATTTTCGTGGTGCTGGAACGTGCCGCTCTGCACGCGTGTGGTCGCGCTGTTTTTAGTATGTGTCTTACTCCCTTCCACCTAGTGTTGTGTCAACTTTCAAGTGTTGATTATTGGAGCAACGATTCTATCAAACATTTCCAAAATACAGTAATTTCAACAATTATATTAGACGCAGATTTACGCTGATTAACGCAGATGCAACCTTAAATCTGTGTGAATCAGCGTCTTGAAAATAACTGGAAAATTGGACTGTGTCAAATCATATATTAGCGATATTGTATTATTGACACGACACTAGCGATATTGTATAGTTGACTCGACAGTAGCACCATAATGAGAATATGTTAAAGTCTCATATCCTTTTTAAGTATGTTTTACATTGAGCAAAGCAGAGGTGTAAATATGACATGGTTCAATGAAAAATTGCCGGAAACGGAGAAAGCATTCGCAAAGATGCGGGAATCATTATTCAAGGACAGTGCCCTTGACACTAAAACCAAGGAACTGATCGCTGTTGCATCTTCAACTCTCATGAGATGTGAATATTGTACAAAAGTTCATGCCGAAAGAGCAATGCAGCAAGGCGCAACCAAAGAACAGATTGCAGAAGCGATAGGGGTTGCAATGTTTGTAGCCAGCGGATCCCAGATATTATGGAACAATGTGTATGAAGATATCATCGGGGATTCTGATGCTCCTGCTGAATAATGCAGTTGCTGTGAATGAAATTGGTTTGTAGTGTGTATTCACACCGACGGCGTAAAATTGATGGAGGTGGTGGTGGCTTAAGTTGGTTGGCGCATAATCTCAAGGCCGTCGTCTGTTCCATAACATCCATAGGTAAAACTAATATTCCCTTAATACATTAATAAACCAAAAATCAACATTAATTTCACTAACTAAATATCCAGAGGTACAAAACCATGTTCACGATCAAGAATCATTTACAAATTGAGAATAGCCATCTTACAATCGGTGGTGTCGATTCGGTAGAACTTATTGAACAATATGGCTCACCATTATATGTCACAAACGAAGAACGCTTGCGGGCAAATTTCAGGCGCTATAAAGATGCATTCCCTGATGCTAACCTGTACTATGCGGCAAAGGCAAACGCAAATTTCACAATCCTCCGGATAATGGCAGATGAGGGTGCAGGAGCAGATGTTTTCTCAGATGGTGAACTGTACATGGCATTGCTTGCCGGTATTCCAAAGGAGAAAGTGCTCTTTAACGGCAACTCAAAATCCGATCACGAACTTTTGATGGCTGTTAAGACCGGCGTTCGTGTGTCCCTTGATTCACTTGATGAACTTAAGACTCTTTCCACGATTGCAAAGAATGAAGGCGCAGTTGTTGACATCTCATTCAGGGTAAATCCTGATGTATCGCCTGACACACACCCTAAAATCTCAACCGGTCTTAGGACTTCTAAGTTTGGTGTGCCGCATGATGAGGTTGTTCATGCATATAAGAAAGCACTTGACCTACCCGGCGTAAATCCGGTTGGTATCCACTGTCATATCGGTTCACAGATACTTGATATTACACCGTTTGCCGAAGCAATGACAAAGATGATGGACCTTGTTGAGCAGGTGTCACGTCTTGGTGCGGAACTTGAATTTGTGGATGTTGGATCAGGACTTGGTATTCCTTATGAGAAAGGGGTAAAAGTGCCAACCCCGCAGGACCTTGCTGACCTTATCCTTCCTATATTCAACGAGCGCTGCAAAGCGGGAGGTATCAGTCCTAAACTTATACTTGAACCCGGGCGCTATGTTGCGGCTGATTCAACTGTGCTTCTTACGACTGTTAATACGATGAAGGAAGCGGAAAAGAAATTCGTAGGTGTTGATGCGGGATTCAATCTGATGATCCGACCTGCGATGTATGATTCATATCAGCATATTGTTGTTGCAAACAAGGCTGATGCGCCTGCAAAGAATATTTACACCATCGCAGGTCCGATTTGTGAGACCGGTGATATCCTTGCACATGACCGCGAATTGCCACAGATCGAGAAGGGCGATATTATAGCTGTTCTTGATGCCGGTGCTTATGGATTCTCTATGAGTTCCCAGTATAACGGCAGGGTGCGATGCGCTGAGGTGCTTGTAAACGATGGAGAAGTAGACGTTATCAGAAAACGCGAGACCTATGACGACTTGCTTGCAAACCAGATTCTTCCTGCAAGATTCCTCTGATACGAAACTATGAAACAATTGTAATGGATTGCATCCCGGATACAACGAAAAATGCCAAAAAGTTATTAAGGGCATAGGAGTATAGCGGAGATGTGTTTTACTTTGACAATTAATACTTAAAATAATAATTATAATGAGAGTTGATGAATTTGGTAATCGAAAAAGGAGATTTTATTAAAGTATCATATACCGGTAAATTTGATGATGAAAAGATATTTGATACCACTGACGAAGAAATTGCAAAAACTAATGATATTTACAATGACCGTGGAATGTATGGCGGCGATGTCGTGATCGTTGGTGCAGGGCACACAATTGTTGGGCTCGATGAGGATTTTGTTGGGAAAGATGTCGGATATTCCGGCTCAGTTGATATCCCACCGGAAAAAGCATTCGGAGATCATGATATTAAGTTGGTGGAATCTGTTTCCATTACAAAGTTCAAGGATCGTAAGGCATATGAGGGTCTTGAAGTCGAGATCAATGGTAAAAGGGGTATTGTCATAAAGGTTATCGGGCGCAGAGTTCGTGTTGATTTAAACCATCCGCTTGCCGGAAAGACTGTGACATACGAGTATAATATTGAAAAGTTGATTGACGATGACGTTGAAAAGATACAGGGACTCTTTTCACTTTATACAGGTCTGCAACAGCTGGATGTAGATGTCAGTGACGGCACTGCTACAGTTTTCACACCTGCTGTACTTTCATATAACCAGAGATGGTTGATGTCAAAGAGTAGGATCGCAACTGAAATACTTGAAAATGTTGGCGTTGAGGAAGTCTTGTATGTGGAGAAGTATCCAGAAGCTCCGATGATCGAGATCGATCCTGAAACTGAAGAACCATTAGATGCTGAATCAAGCGAAGAGTAATACTCTTCGCATTATTTTTATATTCCAGCAGCTCTTTTGAGCAAAAAGGTTATACCACAATACGTTATTTAGCCACCGTCCTATATGCCGAGGTAGCTAAGCGGACTACGGCGCTGGTCTTGAAAACCAGTGGTGCTGACGCGCCTCGTGAGTTCGAATCTCACCCTCGGCGTACTATTCTTTCTTCTTCAAGTCTATCTCTGAAATCTCCTGAAATTCACCTCAGAGGTCGCAGAGAAACTTACATTGGCAATTAAATATTAATTTAAACGGATGTTAATTAAAGTCGGTGTCGGAAAAAATAACTGGAAAATGGGACTGTGTAATTGTACTTGTAAATTCATCTGCAAATTGATACTTGCAACTCACTTGTTCTAAAATTGCAAAGATTATAGGATTTTTGAGTTGGAACTATATTTTAAGTAACATTACTACAATCGTAAAGACAAAATTGAACATAATTGATGCATAATAGAGACTGTTGGAAAAGTGATAAAATCGAAACATTCCAACTAATACCAATAAGTGAAACACCATACTGCACAGTATTGTATTGATTTCATAAGTTGAAATAACCCGAAATATGGACTTTTCCGACAATCTCTAATAGTTACAACCAAATTCCAATGTGATCCCATGACATACAATATACTCGAAAAATACGAAATGGTGCCCACTGTGCACCTCATGAAGATACAGGCGCCTGATGTGGCGAAAGCCGCAAAGGCAGGTCAGTTTATTATCCTCAGGATAGATGAAAATGGTGAACGCATCCCGCTCACAATTGCGGATTTTAACGTGGATGAAGGTTACGTGACCATCATATTCCAGGAGATGGGAAAGACCACAAAACAACTTGCAAAACTCACGACCGATGACAAACTGCAGGATTTTGTCGGACCTCTCGGTCAGCCGTCCAAAATTGAAAAACTTGGCACGGTTGTGCTGGTTGGTGGCGGTGTCGGTGTTGCCCCGATCTATCCTCAGGCAAAAGCATACCGAGAAGCCGGAAACAAGGTTATTTCCATCATAGGTGCAAGAAGTGAAGATCTCCTTATACTCGAAGACAAAATGCGGGCTGAGAGCGATGAAGTTTACATCACAACAGATGACGGTTCAAAGGGACATCACGGTTTTGTTACAGATATAGTACTAAATTTGCTGGAAGGTAACGAAGCGGTTGACAGGATTGTTGCGATCGGTCCCCCCATTATGATGCGCGCTGTCGCAGGTGTTGTTGAGCCATTTGATGTTGAGACTCTTGTAAGTTTGAATCCGGTCATGGTGGATGGGACCGGAATGTGCGGCGGATGCAGGGTGTTGATCGATGGCGAGACGAAGTTCGCATGTGTCGATGGTCCCGAATTTGATGCGCGTAAAGTTGATTTCAATCTTATGATGAGCCGTCTTGGATTATATCGTCCTGAAGAGGCGGAAGCGATTGAAACTTATGAGAAGGAATGTGAAAGCGAAACCGGTTGCGGAAGTGGATGCACATGTCAGTAAGACAACCAATGCCAGCCCAGCCGGCTGACGTGCGAGCCCACAATTTCAAAGAGGTTGCACTCGGGTACACGCAGAAACAGGCAGTTGCTGAAGCCGAGCGTTGTATCGAGTGTGAAAATCCGCAGTGTGTCAAAGGATGCCCTGTGAATATCGATATTCCGGCATTTATCAAAAGTATGAAAGCATCTGATTTTGACGGTGCTATTGACAAGATTAAGGAAACGAACAGTTTGCCTGCTGTTTGCGGACGTGTTTGCCCACAGGAGACGCAGTGTGAAATGTACTGTATTCTTGGTAAAAAGGAAGAGCCGGTTGCGATCGGGAGACTTGAGCGATTCTGTGCCGACCATGAGCTCGAAAAAGGTGTCAAAGCACCACAGCGTGCACCATCTACAGGCAAACGTGTCGCTGTTGTGGGGTCGGGACCTGCCGGACTTTCGGCTGCATCGGATCTTGCAAAGGCAGGACATGAAGTTACTATGTTCGAGGCACTGCATGCGGCTGGTGGGGTGCTGATCTACGGTATTCCTGAGTTTAGGCTTCCCAAAGATATAGTTCAGAAAGAGGTGGATTACATCGGGCAACTTGGCGTTAATATGAAACCAGGTTATGTTATCGGAAGGATCAAGACTATTGATGAACTGAAAAATGAGTTCGATGCGATCTTCCTCGGAACCGGTGCAGGATTGCCAAATTTCATGGGGATCGATGGTGAGAACCTCAATGGCGTGTATTCCGCGAATGAGTTTTTGACACGTGTAAATCTCATGAAAGCGTATCAGTTCCCAGAATATGACACTCCGATTAAAATAGGCAAACACGTGATCGTTGTCGGCGGCGGGAATGTAGCTATGGATGCTGCACGATGTGCCCTGAGACTTGGTGCGGATGAGGTTAGTATCGTGTATCGCCGCAGTGATGAGGAATTGCCTGCAAGACGTGAGGAGATCGAGCACGCAAAGGAAGAAGGAATTGTATTCAGGTTGCTTACAAATCCGGTAAAGATACTGGGTGATGAAAACCTGATGGTTACAGGCGCGGAGTGTGTCAAAATGGAACTTGGCGAGCCTGATGATTCGGGTCGCAGAAGACCTCAGGTAATCGAAGGTTCCGAGCATGTTGTTGATGCAGATATTGTCATTATGGCGATCGGGACATCACCAAACCCATTGATATTTGAAGGAGCTGAAGGGTTGGAATCGTCCAAATGGGGGACCATCATTGTTGACGAGGCAGGCATGACATCTATCAATGGTGTTTGCGCAGGCGGGGATATTGTTACTGGTGCGGCTACTGTTATTAGCGCAATGGGTGCAGGAAAGTTGGCGGCTAGTACTATCAATGAGTACCTTGGGTAAGATTAAGCTGATATTAAAACAAGATAGATATGCAGTTGGTAGATTTTCGACCAACTGTATTATTTTAATTTAAATTTTAATTTTGGTATTATCCCATTTTTCAGTTATTTTTATAATCACCATCCGCATTACGCATCTGCGTTCATCTGCGCTTATCTACATACAATGTGGAGCCTGCACCTGAGATTATTTCAGTTAAGATTAAAGCCGATTATCTCAAGGGAGTTGATAAACTTGATGACCGCCTGTTTATCTTATTGGATCATGAAAGAGTCCGGAGTGACGAAGAAATAACACAGCTCGAATCTGTTAGTAAAATGAACGGGTAAAATGAATTTACTTATGCATCTTTTTTTATTTTTTGTTGCACATGATTTACAGGAACATATATTCCCATTTAATTAGACTACTATGATAGATTATTCTCATCTAAATATGTTCTTGAATGCATTTTTACGAAAGTATAAGTAATACCTTTATGCATATAATATTCAGATTCAAATGGATGAACTTAGGGACATACCATGCGGCATCGATGGATTGGATGACATATTAGGTGGTTTCAAAACTCCGTCAACCATACTCATTGCAGGTACTGCTGGTGTTGGGAAAACAACGATGGCACTTCAGATGCTGTCAAATGCTGCAAAACAGGGTGAGAAGACACTATATATTCCCCTTACAACAGAATCGCCTGAAAAATTGAGGATGTTCCTCTCAACATTCGAATTTTTCGATGAATCAATCCAGATCCATGCGATAAATCGCCCTGTGGCAGAAAAAGACCCATTGACTACATTAATAGACATGGGTAACGTGATCGCATCCATAAATCCTGACAGAGTAGTAATCGATCCGATAACACCACTTGGTTTTGGTTTTGTAGAACAGGAAAAAAGGCGTTTCATATACACATTTGATTCCATGGTACAGGAATGGAACTCACTTGTTTTCCTTACAGGAGAACTGATTGGTACTGAACTCCACAACTGTGTTATCAGCCATCTCGCAGACGGCATTATCTACCTGTCAAGGGAAGATACGGGATACCGAACCAAATATTACTTACAAATCCTTAAAATGCGAGGGATTAATCCAAAAATCAGGTCAAGATATATCTCACGTAAATATCGTTGTGGAATAACCTCTAAAGGCATTTCAGTATATCCGCGCCTAAACCCCATAAAAGATTTCATTCTTTCAGATAACAAAATAAAATCCGGCATCAATGGACTTGACACTATGCTAAATGGCGGCATGATGGAAAACAGCAGCATGCTGGTCGCAGGTGGACCGGGAACCGGAAAAACCATCTTAGGATTGCAGTTTATAAACAGCGGACTTTTGAACAACGAGCCATGTATTATCGCAACATTTGAAGAACGACCAGAACAACTTGTATTGGAAGCTAAAAAAGTTGAGATCGACCTTGCACCACATATTGACAGTGGATTGTTGAAATTTATCTATTCTGATCCGGATAACGTATGTCCGGCAGCACATGCTATACACATAAAAAGATATGTTGAAAGCATGGGTGCAAAACGAGTATTCTTCGACGGGATCGTAAATCTTGAGATGACACTTCCCGATCACCTTCAACTGCGGGGGTACCTGCACTCACTCACAGATTACCTAAAGAGCAGCAGTGTGACATCAATATTCACTACCGAGATATCCTCAAATTGCAAAGACCTGATCACAAGCCCGGATGCATCTTTTATCATGGATTCGGTCATAATCCTAAAACATGTAGAATCTGAGAACAAACTCCGAAGATATGTCTACATACTAAAATCAAGAGGAACAAAACACGACCACGGAATAAGAGAATACTCCATAACAGATGATGGCTTTTTGATTAAAGATGACGTGTTGTCAGATGTAAAATGAAGAATAGGATATCACATATTGTGAATCTGTGTCTCCATTACACTCTCAGGTTCAGTCAACTTGTATAATTCGCCTGTCCTTGCAACTAATTATTTTTCCAGCAATTTTTTCAAAATACCGCCCACTGTAAAACGCACTGGTGTTATGTCAACTTTCAAATACTTCTAGTGTCACGTCAACTATCAAGTGTCTGATTATGAAGGGCATAGGTCATATGGCACAATTTCAATTTTCTAAACTCCAAGATGACCGGTCGGTTTCTACACAGTGCCGTCAGCGCACAGACTTAGGAATACACGCGGGCAATTGCGCGTACATGCAGGTGCCGATGTTAGAGATCGGGGGACAGTAATTGACTGGAAGTTAAGAAGACGGAGCATCAGTTACCGCCGTAGGCGGCGGATTCCACTACTACCAAACCCACAACAACCCAAAACCCCAAATCCAACAATGCAATTCTCATATCTGCAAATATGACGCCACTTAAAAACCGTTTTGTATTTTGCGTTCATGGTGTAGGAACGTGCCGCGCTTTTGCGCGGTCGCGTCGTTTTTTGCATCTGTCTTACCCCCTGTCCCATGACATTGTGTTGTTGACATGACACTAGATATGGTGCTGTAATTTCATAAGTTTAATTCATTTGGGATGAAAGTGATGGATATATCGAATAGCACCATCTCAAAAACCAGTTATTTCAATAGAGGATTTATCAAAATCGATAATTATATAGACACGGATTTCACAGATTTACACGGATTTAAGCTTGTTCGGAATCGACATCATAAGAGTCTATTTGGTTTGTAGTGCAAAGTGTTTGATATTTGATAAACATCAAATCTGTGTAAATCCATATAAATCCGTGTCTGAAATATAACTGGATTTTGGAACTGTGCCATATAGAATAAAAAATAGATAAATACATCATCATAATGAGTATCATTATATCATCCGATAGCGTTATTGTTTTATATAATAATGACATAGATAAAATTGTAAGTTGTGCAGGTGGTACGATTTATTCGGTGGTACGAAAATAAATTATCCGAAATAAAGCAATGATTGTTACATTGGAACGCGTTTTCAAAGTAATATTTCGTTGCTTTAATTGGGTGTAATTTGTGACTCATATTGATATTATCTAAAAAATTGAATATCTGGTAAAACCAGAGGTGGTTAAAAATGGAATTAATTGAAATCAAATGTGAAAGTTGTGGGAAAGAAATATACGTATATGATAGCTATGTACGTGAGCAGATGTACTGCACATTGCGCTGTTTAGATTCTGCGAACAAAACTGATAATTAATAGTATTATTCAACATTTTGAGACTGTCGGAAAAGTGGCAAGATCGAAACATACTAACTAATATCAATAAGTTAAATGCCATGCTGCACAGTACTGTATTTATTTCATAAGTTGACATACCCCGAAATATGGACTTTTCCTACAGTCTCTTTTTATTTATCGTGTTTTATAAATATATGGCTTAAGTTAATCCGAGCGGTAGCAAGTATTTTCTAGCATAACGAATTCGTTTGTTTGCACTAATCAAATTTTCCGAAATGCTCTTCAAACCGTCTCTTCATTCTATCCCACGTAGGCAGGTCAGTCTGGCATCCAATGGACTGTACAGCAAAAGACGCAACAGTCGCTCCTATCTTCCCACATTTTCCAAGCGGATATCCGCGCGTGTATGCAAGCAGGAATCCTGCACGATATGCATCTCCCGCACCCGTTGGGTCAAGAGCGGTCACAGGCACAACCGGAATCATGTATTTTTCACCGGATGTGAATATTGTGCTACCTTCTGCATCATATGTTACAACGATAATGTCGATCATCTCTTGCAATTGTTCAAAAGACAGCCCCGTCATCTCGGAAACTCTCTTAATCTCATGTCGATTGGTGAACAGGATATTTGTATTTTCAAGTATGCTGACAAGATGTTCAGTTGAGTATGTCACAAGATCCTGCCCGGGATCGAATGACACGAACTCTGCAATCTTTGCGATCTTTGAATTAAAAACGGAATCCGCAGTTGCAAGATGAACAAAATCCACTGATGGTGGTACAAGTTCTTTAAGTTTTGCAGATGCACCCCAGTAGAAGTAGGAGCACTGGTTGTGTTCCTTGTCAGTAAAAACAAACGCCTTTGCTGTTTTTTCGTTATCGAACCGATACAGGAGTGACAGGTCAACACCGACAGATGTCAGGTGTTCTTCATATCCCGAACTCGAAAAATCTGCACCAACAGGGGAGATCAGTTGACATTCCCCACCAAGTATCCCAATCGCAGCCGCAATATTGGCAGCCCCGCCGCCGTGGAATTCCTTGTAATCGATGATAGGGGATGATTCATTGAGTCCGGCTATGTTCTCAACGTCAAAAAGACCGTCAATGGCGGTGTGCCCTACAACAGAAATTGTTTTTTGTGTCGCTTCTTGTGTCATGTTTATCCCAAAAATACCACATAATGATTGCAAAAAAGTTGATACTTATGGATCTATCTGGATCTTTCAAACTCTTCAACTTCAATAACATTTAACGGTACATCACGAAGTGCCTGTCCGATGACGGATTTTGCAATTCTTGCACCATGCTCATCAGATTCTGCATCGAATACTTTCATTTCGAGAACAAGACCCACGATCGCGGTGTTGGCTGTCAGGAATACACTGCCAAACGGTTCTTCACATGCCGGACAGTATGTGGTCCCAACATCAACTTCCACAAAATCAAGTTTAGGATTTAGCCTTTTTCCGGCTTCTGCAATTGCAACCCCTATTGCATCATCTGCTGTCTGTACGTCCCTGACCAACCAGGCGGCTTCAAGTGTTACACGGTAATTTCCCATATTTATCTCTCCAAAATTTCAAATTTTAACGTCAATTCAATTCGTCTTCCATTAAGTAATCATAATTCATAATTATCATATTGTGAACAACACATCATCGTCCACATCAAATACTCCAAGGCGTGCGCCTGCATCAAGCCATGCATGCCCATAACTAAAGCAAACAAGAGCGTTCACAGGGTCGCCGTTTTCAACAAAATGTATGCCATCCCCATAATATGAACTTGCCATTGTGTGGTAATCACTGGCAACTGTGTACATGTGAGACCCTTCTATTGGTGCAAATTTTGCTTTGGCGAGTGCTTCCTTGAGTAATTGCTCATATCTCTCAACCTTTTCATTTAAATCTGCTGCCATATTTTTCCACCTGCTACCCACTTTCACTATTTAGCACCAAATATTTTCTTGAACAATCCACCTTCTTCGCTTTCAGCAGTACGGGATGGTTTTCGCTTCGGGGGCGGAGACGTGGGGTCTGTAGTTGTTGCAGATCCTTGCGGTGATTTTGATCGTGATCTTGAAAGTTTGGCTGTGGGTGCAGGTTTAAGTGTAGTTGTAGGTGTGGATCTTGCACTCTTTAGCACGTTCACGGATTCACCACCATGTCTTGCTTTTCTTACCCTGATGTCAATAAGAACAGGTCGTTCGATATCGTTGCTCACAAGCATGGCAACACCCGGTGGCAATCTTTTCAATTCCTCCTCGACATATGAGTTTACGCCTTCAAGTCCCTTACTTATGGATTTGAGATCATTTGGATTTGTAACTTTCATGATGATCTGTGTGCCGCACTGGGAAAGCACGTTCTTGTCGATACGTGCCGGACGCTGGGATATAACCAGCATACCAAGTCCGAATTTTCGTCCCTCTGATGCGATGGTTCGTAATATCTCTGAACTTGCGGTCTTGCTAAATCCACGTTCCGGTGCAAAATTGTGCGCTTCTTCGATAACCAGCATACCGGGAGGCACACGGTTTGCCTTACGCGCCTCGAAAAGAATGCTGCAAAGTCGTGCTACGATCATACTCTGTATGTCGGGTGAGACCCCTTTTAGGTCGATTACAGCAGCCTTGCCTTTTTGTACCAGTTCTTCAATCGAAGTGGGACTTGTAGAAAGTATTCCAGTCTCTCGTATATCCTCAAGCAGGCTGATAACATTCCATTTAGCCTTACTCTTGTCGTTTCCAACCTCAAAAATGATGTCATCAAGCGTATACGTTTCCATTTCGGCTTTGAGTTTCTGTACGGCTTCGTAAAGTATGCCCATGTGCGTACTTGTGTAATTATCAGGAAAGATCGCAGTGAGTTCCTTAACTGTCAGGTTTGTGCCGTTGAGCCTGAAAACCTCATCGGCAGCCGGATTAATTGACTTGTTAGCAGGCGTGTATATCGTTACCTGTGAACCATATCCTTTCGGGGATACACCGTATTTCTTGAAATCCCCTGATTTGAGTGATGCGGCATCTTTGAGTGATGCATATTCGCTATGTGGGTCGATTATCAATAAGGGAATGTTCCGATCAAGCAACTCTTCCAGCAGAACGCCTGCGGTATATGATTTGCCACTGCCTGTTTTTGCAAGTATGCTACAATGTTTCTGCACAAGGCTGTTCACGCCCAATTGTACTGTTATGTCCGTGCCGTCAAGCAGTCCGATGTACATGTCCTTGCCGGATAAACCAAGCACTGATCGTATAAGATCGCTGTCTGCTTTGTATATCGGATCACCTGGGCTAAACGGTATCATGGGTGCGCGCAATAGTCCTGCATCATCACGTGTTCCGATCACAGTTACATTTGCTAATATTTTGTCCCCGGTCTTGTCTGCGCGCTGCCCATTCTTTGCCTTTTCTATGGAATAGGAATCACTTGAGCGAGTGATGGAAAGAACCTGTGCCAGTACCCATCCATCAGTCTCGTGCCAGGCTTTTACATAGTCTCCTCTGTGAACTCCTGTGCTGTCTGATACCAGTATCCTGAAATCAAGTGTGCCGGTCTCTCCAAATATGACGCCTACTGATCCACGTGCCATTTTTATTCTCTCATTGAAAAAATGATTTGTTTTTTTCTTTCTGCACTTAATATGTCAACTATACATATATAATTACACATGCAGCCCACAGAATATACCAATGCGCATCAATCAGGATCCAGAATATCCTGTGGTGCACCTGCCAGTTTCACAAGTGCTTCGGCTTCGATGAAATGAAGTTCTGCCGGTATTACAAGAATATGGAGTGGCGTGCCAAAATCGAAATCAACAAGGGAATTGGCGTAATCTGCCCTCACCAATGGTGCACCTGAACCTGCGCGCACGATTCCGACTGCAATGGTATTTTCCATCACTCCGTCCTTGCGCCGTGATTCAACTTCAAGTAGTAGTTTGAGCGCTTCATTTACGGTCATGAACCCCTTGTCTTTATCGATATCAAGAAAAATAAGTGTGTGCAACCCGTTTTCCATGTTAGTTTTGATGGTGTCATACGGTGTTTCAGATACGACGGTGACTCCGCGACTGCTGGTGTAAGGATGCGGCACAGTCGATGCTTTGCCAAAACGATAGTTCTGTAAACCAGAGAGTCCACATACGGCAGAAGCGATGGATGCGCCGTGTATCAGCCGTGTATCAATTCCCAATTCGATAGCACGAAGCCGCAGGTCAACATGGGTTGTTGAGACCATAGTATCGCCGCCTGTTAAGAATACGACATTAGTATCCACTGCATCGTTTAGCCATTGTGGGTCTTGTTCGACATCTTCGCGAAGGAGCAGGTGAACTTCCTTGCCGTAAAGTTGTTCCATTTTTTTGATGTCACTGCCCATAAGTTGGGATGTGTAAAATTCCACATACACTTTATCTGCAACTTTTATGGCTTCCAGACCTTTGAGGGATATATCCCTCTCGTCAAAAAGACCGAGTCCTATGAAGGTAAGCATAGCCCTTTTTTTGGTGGGTCAGGTGTTAAAGGTTTTGAGTGTGGCGGAGTTGGTTTGGTTTGGTTTGGTTTGGTTTGGTTTGGTTAGGTTAGTTGGCGATTTGGTAACTATTCAGCTATGCATAAACGTTGTCGGTAGATTGAATAGTTCATAAATAGATAG
>DQIO01000085.1 GCA_020793555.1 Methanosarcinaceae archaeon
ATGAGCCTTTTATAATCTGGTTAATTGAAGACTGTTTAACTGAATTAAATGATATTGTTGATGATATAGGTATTACAAATAGTAATGATCTCAATAAACTTGGCAATATTATTAAACTTACTACGAATGAATTAGAAAATGAGACGGATATTCAAGATATTGAATTATATGATTTGCTATACAGGTTTAAAGACAGATTAGAAAATTTTGATATTAAACAAAGTAAAAAATACATAAAATTCGAAAAATACATAAAATTCGAAAAATACCTGAAAACCGAAAAAACAACTGGTGGGGAACATATAGAATTCACTTTTGAATTAAAATCTAACAGTGAGAATACACATGTGATTCGTATTAAGTAATTGTATTTATTGCACATGGTGATATTATGAAAATTGAAAATGTACATTTAACTCTAAAGAAAATTGATGCAATATATGTTGGGGAAAATAAGGTCACCGATCAAGATTCAGGTGACGAATCCAAAAATGATTCTATAAATGTTCATTTGAATACAGGTTTTAAACAGAATGATGATAAAAAGAAAATTGAATTTTTTGTCATGTATAAAGTGCCTTCAATTGAAAGCAACAACATAGTAGTTGATGCAGAATTTATGGGTTTAGTTACCCTTAAAGAGTCTTTTGATCTTGATACACTACCTGAAGAATCAGAGTCATCATCTAATACCGTTACAACTGAATTAGTTCCACCGATATTCAAAGAAGTAAATAAAATTTTGATGCCATTATTCAAAAGTATGGGTGTGAAATATAATCCTTTAGCATTAGATAAAAATTGAAATTATTATGATCCTAGATATTGAGCTTAAAGGAGACAGGGATTCATATCATCGTGATTCACGAGTAAATGAAATTGTAGATTTGTTATTGGACGATGAATCTATTTTATTTAAAGAAATTATTAATTTAATAAATGGCACAAACAATTATGGAATCTTTCAAAGTCGAGTTGAATCTTTAACTACTCTTATATGTTCCGATTCCGAGTATATAAGTTTACATGATTTATTGTTAAATTACATTTCAAAATTATTTGCTATATATAAAGATAAAAAATGTTCGAATTTAAGGGGGGCATTGCTTGAAAGGTTTGTTTACAAGTTAATAGAAATAAAATGTGGGTCCAGATCCGACTTAAGTATAAGTTGTTTTGTCCATATTGATGGGATGAGGTCTACTAAGAGTGTTGATATATTGCATTATTCAAATGTAAAAAACGAAGGAGAAATATTTGAATGCAAGATAAATCCTGACCACATTGGAGAAGACCACATAAATAATCTATTTGATATATTCATACGTTCAAATGAAATTATACTGCCAAATATTGCTTCTTTTCAACATAAAGAAGCTCTTGAGCTCAAAATTAAAGAGTTGAACAGTTTGCACAAACCAATTAAATTGTTTGGACTTGATAACTTAAAAGAAATATCGAATTTCAGTAACTAATTTATATATTAATTAATTTTAACACTAATACTGAGGAATAATACATGGAATTACAGTTTACTTTAAAGGGTTCATTTAAGACAAGTGCCGATGCGTCACCTGCGAAAGATGTCATTGATGCTTTTTTTACTGAAGCGAATGAGACCATTCTCACAAAAGGCGCACCGGAAGGCGAAGGTGCACGTATTGTTGAGTGGGCGGTCGATGGGGACAGGATAAACCTGACTGTTGAGTCAGGAAAGCATGTTCGAGCACACGATGCTATGCTTCGTGTTCGAAAACCGCTTGCTGCAAAACTTGGTAAGGAGTTCAAGGTCGGGGTTCGTGGAATTGATGTTGAGTCTTTTATTATTAAACTTCCATCCGAAAAGCCTCTTGGTGAACTTAAGATACCTCATGTCAGCGATATTGTTTATGATGAGGGGGTTATCACGCTTACACTGGATGTTGGTGAAGCGGAACTGGAAAAGCGTGTGCCTGACAGGATACTGACTTTGATGGAGGATAAGATTGCAGCCCAGAGTTATGGCGGAAAGGGTGAGCACTGGGAGGTCTTGTGGGAGAGCGAGAAGAAGGAGTTCACTTTTTCAGAGGATCCGACGCAGGAAATGGTTAAACAGGGCTGGCTTAAACGTGGTGCAAGTCGTGGACAATGGATCCATGGTGCGCAGTCTACGAGAATGTTTAGGACTTTTGAGAGGATCGTTATCGAGGAACTTCTTGAACCACTCGGTTACAATGAGATGATCTTCCCGAAACTTGTTACGTGGGAAGTCTGGGAGAAATCAGGTCATGCGAAGGGCGTGTATCCTGAGATATACTATGTATGCCCTCCAAAGACAAGAGACCCGAAATACTGGGAAGAGGTTTCTGATCACTACAAGGTTACACATGAGGTGCCGACTGCTATGATCAAGGATAAGATCGGCGATCCTATCGGTGGTATGTGTTATGCGCAGTGTCCACCGTTCTGGCCATATCTACAGGGTGAGACTATACCGACAGATGAGTTCCCGATTAAGGTTTTTGACCGCTCGGGTACGTCACACAGGTATGAGAGCGGTGGCATTCACGGGATGGAGCGCGTGGATGAGTTCCATCGTGTGGAGATTGTCTGGGCGGGTACACCTGAGCAGGTTGTGGCGCATTCGAAGGAATTACAGGAAAAGTATATGCATATTTTCAATGATATTCTTGAACTCGAATGGCGCAAGGCATGGGTCACACCGTGGTTCATGGCACAGGAAGGTCTTGATGGCATCTCGGAACAGGGCGAGATCGGGACTATTGATTATGAAGCACCTCTGCCATATCGTGGAGAAGGCGGAGAGTGGCTTGAGTTCCAGAACGTGAGCGTTAATGGAAACAAGTATCCATCCGGTTTCAATGTGAAATGCCAGTCCGGTGAGGAACTGTGGTCCGGTTGTTCAGGTGTCGGACTTGAGCGCTGGGCATCTGCGTTTTTGGCACAGAAAGGGCTTGATCCGGAGAATTGGCCTGAGGAATTCAGGAAAAGGGTTGGGAAAATGCCGGAAGGGATACGGTTCCTTTGATGTGGGTGTGGGGGGTTGAAATTTGCGTAATGACTGTGTAAAAAGAAATGATTAGATGTGAATTCCTTATTGAA
>DQIO01000084.1 GCA_020793555.1 Methanosarcinaceae archaeon
TTCAGCATCACTGTCCCATTTTTCTATCCTATTGGCCCGTTCTTCGGCGGGTATTTTGTCGTAGATCGACCATGCTCCAAGTTCACCTTCCTTTTCAGGCTCTTTTAACGGGACCACAGAGGATAAGTATATGTCAATTATGATAGTTTTTTCTTCTTTAGCTTCTGGTTTTGCCAGAGTTACCATCACACCCTCTTTTGGATAGCTGTAGCACACGGGCTTTGTAGATTGTATTTTGTAGTCAGGATATTCTTTTTCTGCTACTTCCATAGCCTTCTGTGCTGCGTTTTCTCTATTTAAAGGTGGACTCAGGATTACCCTGTGTAATGAACTTCCAAGCACTTTACTGGCGGCTATCTCTATCTCACCAATAGCCTTTCCATCTTTTGTCACTGCAAATTCATAAAACAACTTTGTTCCATGAATATCATAGACAGTAACTGCGCCTTTTTGCACTTTCGCACCATCCCAGTCCTCTAAACCGGGTGTTTCATCAGCTATCCATGCTGTAAGATAGACATCTGCATGTATCCATGCTGTGTCTTCATCTACATAAAAGTTCTCAGCTGAATAGTCATCCTCTGAAGCCCCTGCTACTAAGATGCTTCCTATCAGCAGAAGCATTGTCAGTGTGGTTGCTATTCCGAATCCTTTCGGTTTTGTTCTTCCTTTCATGTTATTTTACCTCATTCGATTTGTGTTCGATCTCTCCCCCGGAGGCACAACCAAAACCTTTAGTAAGCATAAGGCGCAACTTGATCATGCCTTAGGGCGTTTCTCGGGGTTCGGTTTGCTCTTGCGAAAACATCCGAACCCCCTGTGACATCCTTCTGACGCCACACATCTTAACAAGAGACTAACTCCTTAAATAATTTCTGTCCATATCTTCCAACTGAACTGTTTCAGGAATCATTCCATTGCAGTTGGGATATATGCAGTATCTCCGAACCATATGAGATAGCTCACTCTACATCATACACAAATAGATCAAGACTTTAAATCTCCAACAATCCCCGATCCCGTAGGATAACGGTCTGCTATCAGAGCTTTCAGGAATGGTGTTTGATTCGGAAGGTCAACTGGTCCCACTACTCCGTAGTAAACGATGAAGTAATCACCTTCACGTCCGAATGTATTTTTGTAGACTAGAAAATACCCGGACGTTGTTTCACTTTCGTATTTAGTAGCATCGAAATTTTTTGGGGTATATCTCGATCCTTTGTTTATATTCAACTCCACAGTTGAAACTCGTCCGTGCTCTTCCAGATACTGGTACAACTTCTTCTCTGCTCGTGAAAACTCTTCGCTATCATCAAAGTACCATTCACCTGCCATATACCGGTCGTAAGATCCCGTTCGTGAGTAGTTTGCATGCCCACAGTACTGCGAAAGCGATGGAAAGAAGGGGGGGGATGCACCTGTTTTTCTCTCTCCGATCAATGAGAAATATTCTGCAAAAGTCTCATTCACTGCCACCCCCTCCAATGGTATATGTTCTGCGAGAATTGTCTCATTTATGCAAGTTCCATTTGCATCCAGATCATTTAAGATCGCTTCCACAGCACTCACATTAAAGTCTGCGCTGACATAATCCGGAGATGGAAGATACCACACCTGCATGCGATCGGAAGGAGGATATCCAGTGAGTGAAACAAAAGGAAGAACTATAAGCCACGCAAACAACCCCACAACTATAAACAATGCCAATATCGCTGCTATTTTACTCATTTTGCTTTTAAACATTTATTATCTCCTAATTTGAAAAAAAATGGGTGATTAAGGTCTCACCCATGTTGCCATTGCTGCCAACCAGTTACCAAACGCTATCGTGTGGGTTTGTTCGTCCCATGTGTCGTGTATGAATACATAGTCTTCATCATAATCACTGTATCCAAGTGCAGTAACACTGTGGTCTCCGTACGGTTGGGACTGTCCACTGCCTGTGCCACCATGTGACATGCTAATCACAAACGGTTTGCTTGCATCAACCTCGTCTTTAACTTCGTTCCATGTCATCCAATAGTCATTACTTGCATCGAAGTTGCTGTATCCGTGGTTTTCACAGACTTCTTCAATACCATCGGCAATGTCCCATGGCCAAGTTGCTCCATTCCCTGGCCACTCAGTTCCCATTGCAACTGCTAACTCTTCTATCAACGTCGTCTCACCTGGAAAGTTTGAATAACCATGACTATCCCAATACCCCAGAACCATCCCAGACGCGGTTGGAGAGCATCCACAATGCCATTCATATGCAGGCACGCCGCTGATCCACCCCAATCCACGTGACGATGCTGGACCTTCCAGAGAAGTTGTTTTCATTTTCTCTTCGAGAGCATCCCAAAGTGCATTTGCTTCCTGCCTTTTCATCTGCTGTTGTTCCAGCAAATCCTTCTCATCTATCGGCATGTCAACCTGTGATGCGTCAAGATCAACGATTACTGGCACTGTCAGATCCACCACTACACGGTCTACGACTTCGCCTCTATCATCGATCAGAGGGTACTCTGCATAGTAGAACGTTGCGCCAAGATAAAGCGGTTTCACTTCTCCGGCAGTCAACCCGTTCTCATCGGCACGTTCCTGTGCCATAGTCTCAGAACGTGTTGTGAGTTCTGTTATTGCGTTTGGCGTTCTACCTGTCGAAAACTCAAGAATTGGGTAGTTATCCCTCGTTGCTGAAACAAGGATGTAGCCTGCGTACTGTGCGTCCTCGATTACGTTGAAGGCATAAGCCGACTTTTTGCCATCGAGATTGTGGTAAACCGTGGTTTGCTCCACAGTTGCTTCCTGCCATTCCGAGTAATTAGCTATGAATGTTGGAATATATTGCACATAGAATGATGCAACTGTTTTGGCATCGTCTATGCTGACACTGTTGGGGGATTCTGCTGCAGATGCTGGTACAAATGCCGCTGCTATGAGCAGCGCAGCAAGCAGCACTGTGGTTGCTATTCCTATTCCGACCGATTTTGTTCTTCCTTTCATCTTATTTCACCTCTCGTGTTATATTTCCCCCGGAGGCAAAACCAGGCAAGTTTTAAGTAATTTCAAAACGAACCTAACATTGCCTTCAGGGCAAGTCTTGGGGTT
>DQIO01000083.1 GCA_020793555.1 Methanosarcinaceae archaeon
ACAAGATAGAGAACATTCACGATCCCGCAGCCGAGCAGTACGAAGGGAAGCGCAATCTGGAAGGCGCAACTCGGACGAGGGCACTGATAAATAGTGCACTTACTCTCTTCTCTAAAAGTTGTCGGGGGTACAGGGTACTGATTAGAGGATTTGTAAGGATATTCGCCTTCAACCTAACTTTATTTGGGTATAGTATTTCTGAACCTAACCACCTACGAAGATATACCTTAAAGGAGGTATGTTATGAAACAAACAAAACAAAAAAAGAGCCTGAATGCTCTTGCAGTACAAACGATGCTATTGATCATGATCATTTCGTTGATCGTACCTGCTGTAGCATCAGAGAACCAAGAAAAATACGGCATACTTGTCATAGCACACGGAAGCCCGAGCGAGAGCTGGTGCTCCCCTGTACGGGATGCAGTCGCTGAGGTAGATCTGCCATATCCGGTCGAACTCGGATTCCTCGAATTTGTACCGAATGAGACGATCAATGATGCTGTTGAGAGACTAGATAATGCCGGTGTCACAAAGATTATTGCTATACCGCTATTTATCTCATCACACAGCAGCCATATCCAGGAGATTGAGTATGTGGTTGGACTGAGAGACACACTTCCGATGACAGCTGAGCACGTCGTTGTCGTGGGCGTGAAGATGGAGCGGACGGTCGCTTCGAAGGACAATCAGTACGTAATATCCTATATGCCGCTTGAGGCTGATGCTGACGGAAGTATGCAAGCAACTGGGCACCCGGGAGATGAAGAAGAAGAGGAACTTGTACCGATCGATACCGATGCAGATATCATCCTGACCGGTGCGATGGATGACCACTGGCTTATGGCAGGGATCGTTGCGGATCACACGGCTGACCTGAGCGAAAATCCGGAAGACGAGACGCTCGTTCTTGTAGCGCACGGGACCGACGAGGAAGATAACTTCGCCGGATGGGTGAACAGCACGTCATCACTTGCCAATCAGGCACGATTAAAGCTGACATACTGGAGCGATCCGGCGATCGGACTTGCAGGCACACAGGCTGCATTTATCCACCACAACGAGACGCTTCACCCTGAATTCACGCTTAGGCCTATTGTTGAAAGTGCCACTGGACCCGTTATCGTTCCGCTGATGGTAAGTGAAGGGTACTTCACCGGGACTAAGATTCCGGGTTTGCTTGAGAACCTGACTTACGCCTACGATGGCAATGCACTTACCTCACATCCGAATGTAGCGGAATGGATCGAGATGAGTGCAGCAAAGGAGAGTACCGATCTTACACTTCAGATCTATGATGAAGGAGAACTTCTGGATATCACGCTGGATGATCTGGCAGAAGCACATGGACATGTCTGCCCGTGCGTTGCATCAGCGTTTAAGGTGAGTCAGACTGCGTTTGAAGCGTGGGATGGAATTCCAGAACGTGGCAATCTGGAGATTGTCAGTGCACACCCATCTGATGGACATACCGAGACGTTCGAGTACATCTTAAACCCAAGTGAGGATGTAACAGTCAATTTGCCGGAAGGTACTGACATCCTGAATCTCACAATAGAGAACTACAACTACAAGTTCATCGAGAAATCGACCGGCTATATGGTTGTGGTCAGCGTGAAGGATGGTCTTTTCCCTGATGGCTTCTTTGAGATGAGAAAGAAGTGCAAGACAAAGGTTGCAACACCAGATGAAAAGTCCGCGTTCAAACTAATGAAAGGCGAGATAAAAGAGAAGATTCTCTATCTGCCGGCAGAGGAAATATTTGAGGTTGAGCATATCGGTAGTGGGATGATATCCCCCGAAGAACTCTTCGACTCACTTACCGGTGAATGGGCATTCGAGGGATCGATGATACTTGGCAACGATACCATACCCATCAGCGGTAAAAGGACGTTTACCTCGACCGGTCCCAAAAGCGCGGACTTTGTTGTCGCCTACAAGATGGGCGAGACAGAGATGACCGAAACAGGCTCTGCATGGTGGGATAGTGAGAGGAAGCAACTCGCAATCAAGGAAGGCGATGAGATCGGATACTCCAACCTGACCATCAATGGCTATGAGAGCAGAACCGTTCTCGAAGACGGCATTCCGGAACTTAACATATCTGTTGCGGTTGTATCAGGGGAGAGTCTGACCATTCTTGATGATGCAACACAGAGTATGGAGTGGACCGCGGTTAACATGAATGGTGAAACACTGGTATGTGGAACGTTGACATTCAAGCCAGTAGACCCAAAGACCGCAACAACGCTCAAAGCAGAGGTCATTCCCGCAATATCAATGACCGTCACAACTACAGGCGTTGACTTCGGGAAGGTCGGAACCGGGATGACATCCAAGAACCAGGTCATTACGGTTGTAAACACTGGAGCCGGTTCTGCAAAGGTCTCAGCAATGATGCTTGATGACAGCGGCGGATTCTACAACGAGTCGCTCCGGTTAAACGGATTGAATATCGGCGGTTTCTCAGGCGTGGTGCCAGCAGACACGTCAGACTTCTGGTACGAGTACGAGGTCGTGACAAAACTTGTGGTGCCTGACTGGGCAGGAGGAATATACGATGGAACGATTCTTTTCGTTTCAGAGACCGAGTAGTAGGGGGCTAATCCCCCTTCTCCTTTTTTTCCTGCTGATCCCGCAAGCATCAGGGATCGGTGTTGGCGCATCACCAGACAGAATCGACTTTGGTGCGGTGAGCCTGAAAGAAGGGGTAGTACGAGAGCTGTATGTAATCAATACCGACGATGAGATTGGGCAGATTCTGCTCACGGCGGAAGGAGTGGATCTCATAATGGACCCGCAGGAGTTTGGTCTTGGTGCAAGAGAAAGCAGAGTTGTGAATGTCTCGATAGATCAGAAGGAGCCTGGCGAATACAAAGGAAGTATACTAATCACGACCCGTCCATCTGGAGATGACTCAGGTGGGCTTGGTCTTGGAGCAGGTGTGAGGGTTCCAGTCTCATTTGTTGTAGAGGATGAGATTTACATCAAGACTCTTCTGGGAGCTGGAGGGGCTTTGATCACCATTGCAGTTGTTGTGTTGTTGTGGATGCGGCGTTCGAAGGTGTGAA